>NZ_JAFNJD010000065.1:0-12360 GCF_017368415.1 Shewanella sp. 4t3-1-2LB | reverse complement strand
GGTCTCCCAGTTATTTTGCGGGCAGTTGTGGTGGTGCACCAATTGAGATCATCCGGCAGTATATTGAGCAGCAACAAACTCCGACGTAGCCCTCAAAACGGCTTCGCCGTTGCGCTATTCATCCTCGTCCTGAACGGCGAGGTTTTCCGCGCGACCCGATAAACACACTATTGGGTTCAACAAAGTACCATTTAATGTACCAGTGAACGCTTTGATGCACGGTTTTTACTATATGAACCTCGATATCACTGACTACATGATGAGGACTGGACTCATAGCAATTGCCTCTTACCCGCCCCATGATATCGCTCACATCCCCTACCGAAATTTGTCCGGTAGCCAGCAGGTTCTTGATATCAATGTCGTTTCGCTGTTCGTGAAGAATATTGCCAGAGGCAAGACATTCCAGCAGTTGTCGCTTTGCATCTTTAAAACCCATACCATCCCTTTATTGTACGCTATTTATCGTACATTTCAATAATTGCTAAACACCCTCAACTCGCATCCAGTGCTAATCGCTCTTTCGCTCCCCGAACAATCGTTGCCCACTTAAGGCCGATGGATGTGTCGAGACATACACTTCAGTCAATTTGGCGCGGAAACATGAGTGTATATTTGAGTTGTCAGTATGCTCGCATGGCCTAACATTTCTTGTACATAACGCAACTATGCGCCATTGTCTAGCATGGTGGTCGCCGTGGCAGGTCGAAATAAATGGCAAGCTCCCGCCCTTTTGATCCCCGACAACCTGACATATCTTACCGCCATCTCTGACAACTGATTAGCCCGTATGCGAGTGCCATTATTGGCAAGAATACCCCACCTGAACCAATAAAACTGATCATAGGGCGCAGCTTACTCAGGTAAAATACCAGCCATTCACACGCTCGCTCACTGATAGGAACAATACGTGTTAAATTGCGTTCAAAATTGAGCCAATTCAACCCATATTTTGCATGTGGAACTGATCCACAGATCTCACCATCAATGAATGCATATCAATAGGTTAAGTTATCCTAGATTGGTCACATGACGGCGCAAATGGCGGATCAATTTTGAGTACAAGTTAACAGCCGTGAATAGTGCGTACAGTTTTTTACTGCGTTTACCGTTACGGGAGTTGCCAGTAATTTTACTCGCCGCATCATGTTTGGCATAACCAAGATGCTGCTCCATCTCGGCTTCAAGCGCACGTTCGGCAAGCTTTTTGGTCAACTGCTTCAAGATACCTTGCTCACCAAGCAAGTCTTCAGGGGATTGGTAGTCAGCTAATAACTGATCGATAAGCTGGTCTGATATTGGCATTCGTCATTCCTTTAAAGTTCATGGGAAGAATGCCACTTACACAGATTTTTTTACACTCTCATCCGTGGCGCGACAAGAAGAAATTCCAGGTGGTGATGTGGAAAGCCAGTGCCATTAAGCGCCAGGGCAATCGCTTAAGCCTCTCGAACGGTAAAGCTGGCCAGAAACTACAGGTGAAACTGCCAACTAATCTGCCAATGGGTAAAATTGTGGCGGCCGAGCTGGGATTCCGTGAGCTACGTATAACGCTCAGCAACGAAGTAGTTGAACCATTGTCAGCAGGGTTAAACGTGGTGGCTGGCGATATGGGCGTTATTCACACCACCGTCATGACCGACGGTGTGAAATCGCTTGGTATTGTTGGTCGGGGACTTCGGTCGCTGATACAAGGTAAAAATCGCAAGCTGGCTATTTATTCAGAGTTGCTATCCAAAACCAAGAAAGGCTCTCGCCGCAATAGCAAGTTGCGGATAGTCAAAGCCAGAATGTTGGCAAAATACCGCCAACGGGTGCATAACCTGCTGCACCACACCGCTAACCGGATGATTGAGTTTTGCGTTGAGCGTGAAGCGGGAACACTGGTTGTTGGTGACATCACAGAGATGTCTCGCGGCGCGAGGCAAAAGAAAAAAGGCTCTCGCCGTACCAATCAAATGAACAGCGGCAACCCACTTGGCCAACTCTACAACTACCTTGCGTACAAAGGTCGGCTTAAAGGCGTCACGCTGAAGACGCAGAATGAATCGTTCACATCGCAATTTTGTCCTGTGTGCGGCAAACGCCACAAACCCACAGGTCGCACCTATCATTGCCGCCACTGCGGTTATGTCGGGGTTCGAGATAATGTTGGTGCTACCAACCAACTGAACAAATATCACCACAATGACAAAATGTTGGAAAATACCTTCATTCCGCCTGATGCGTTGAAGTATCTACGTCCGGTCGCGTTGCGACAGAACGTAGTAGTCCGACTGACGGTCGGCACGTTGCTTAATACTACCTTTAATCCGGCGCTAACTGCTAATGCAGCAGAGGTTAATCCCTCGCCAGTGCTAGATTTTGTGGCTTAATTAAGAATCCCCTTCCTTCCCGAGTTAAGTCGGCGCGTAGCGAGGTGGGGGAGCCGTCAATGCGTGCAAAGCGCGAGGATGGACGCCGGTAATCAGTGGTTCGAATGAAATTAAAGCGTCGATCCTGGTCCGTTCAAAGCACTATGCCGAGATCACTATCCCGTACACCGCCAACACATATTCAATCAAGTATGTCCGCTCAGATGGCTTGGATTACGACCCTAAAGATAAGACCATTCATCGAAATTATAACAAGTGGGTCGTCATGCTCAGCGCATCAATCCAAAGGCAATTCGGCGTAAGAAGCCAAGGCTATTGATATTTCTCAATGCTTAAGCTTGGCGCAGAGAAATCAGCATGTCAGGTGCTAGTACGTACTCACATTCATACTGATGCATATGAAGATTGCGAATTAGCCAGTTGCCCGTTCCAACACACGCTGTAGCTTATAACCGTTGGAATAATAGCGGATAAAAAAGGAGTGATACTGATAAAAACCACTGGACATAGATCCAGTAGTGAGTAATATGGTAGGTGAGATTTTCACCAATAGTTATGCTGTTAGAAAATCGAAGAAGCAGTTGGGGCAGAGTGGCTGCAACCACCCTACCCCGTACCGGCTGCAGTGACCTTTAAACCACCCACAGCCGATGGCGCGATCTTAGCGAAATCCATCGGAGAGGGACAGATCTATTTGATGGAGGCCATGATGGCTCATATTCGCGTGCGCCCGAACGGACGTATTCAGTTCGATCTTCATTTGTTTGGTCGTCGTTTTCGTGAAGGTACGAAAATGATGGCAACCCCCAAGAATCTTAACCAAGCCAAAGCGACACTGAAGCAGATGAATGCGGAAATCGATCTTGGTACCTTCCAGTACCGTGATTATTTTCCCCGCAGTAAAAAAGTGGCCTTGTTTGAATCCCTGCAACGAGAAAAGCATCCTGACCGCCTGCATCCGTTCTTTGATACCTATGCCAATGAATGGTTTGAGCGGCAGAAAGCCAAGTGGAAAAGCAGCTACGAGAGCACCGTACGCAATACTCTCGACCGCTATCTCATGCCCAAATTTGGCAATACGTTGATCTCGGAAATTACTCTGGCTCAGGTGGATTATTTTCGTGAAGAATTGATGACTGAGCAGGACCAATACGGGCAGCGCAAACTGTCTAACCGTCGCATTAATGGCATCCTCTGGCCTTTGGTGGCAATTTTAAGCCTTGCGGCAGAAGAGCATCAGTTCACCTACCCGCTCCGGCGTTACAAAGCCCTGAAAGAGGAACGCGCGGATTCACACCCGATGACGATTGTGGAAGTACAAAAGTTTCTGGATACCGTTGAGATTGAATGGCGTGATTATTTTATCGTGCGTTTCTGGACCGGGATGCGCAGCTGCGAGATACATGGTCTTCAGTGGGAACACATAGATTTTGACCATCGTTTGATCCGCATTCGGCAGAATTTAGTGAACGGAGAACTCGGGGATGTGAAGACCCCCAAGTCCCGGCGGGATCTGAGGATGTGCGACACACTTTTTGATGTGTTCACACGGTTGAAGGAGCGCCAGCGCGGCGATGCCAAGTTTGTGTTTACTCACCAGGGAAAACCACTCGACACCCATTTTGTCAGTACCAAACTGTGGTATCCGACACTGAAGAAGGCAAATCTCATTCGTCGGCGCCCGTATGAAACCCGGCATACAGCTGCCGTGCTGCATATTGCGGCGCATGAGAACCCACTCTATATCTCGCAGATGTTGGGACACAGTGATACAAAGTTATTGTTTAACGTGTATGCGCCGTATGTGGCCAATGCATCGCGGCAGGATGGTCTGGCGTTCAGTAAGTTGATGCGTGAAGGCTGTATGGCACAGCCTGCATAAGGTGATGGCATAAAAAATCGCGGCTAACTTTCAAGTCAGCCGCGATTTTTTATAGATGTTTTATCTGGGCTTGAACATCAATTATCTCACCAACATTTCCCCACAGATATCCTAAGGGCGTATCTCACCAAATTGTTATCAGTTGAGATTTTGATGTTGGGAAATGCCAGTAAACATTGTGCTATAAACAACCAAATTCCATTGGTTAATCACACAGCCAATTTGACAACATCACAAATCTGCTGAGCAAATTGTTGTACTTTCCCTTTATCTTCGCCCTCAACCATAACGCGCAACAGTGGCTCGGTACCAGATTTTCGCAGTAACACGCGCCCTGAATCACCAAGCTGCTCTTCCACTGCAGCAACTGATTGCTTAACGGCATCTTGTTGTAATGGATTTTTATCCCCGTTAAAGCGCACATTAATTAGCACCTGAGGCAACAGAGTGATGGGTTCTATCAACTGCTCTAATGTCACTTGTCTGCGCTGCATTGCGGCAAGGACTTGGATACCAGCCACAATACCATCGCCGGTAGTGCAGTGATCTAAATTCACAATATGGCCGGAATTCTCACCACCGATACGCCAACCTTTTTCAGCGAGAAGCTCCATTACATAACGGTCACCAACCTTCGCCCGAGCAAATGGAATATTTAATTCCTTAAGCGCCAGTTCCAGACCTAAATTTGACATTTGAGTGCCAACTACGCCACCAGATAACATGCCCCGGTGATATGCGTCACTGGCTAATATATAGAGGATCTGATCACCATCAACGACTTGACCGTCTTTAGTCACCATCATAATTCGGTCACCGTCGCCATCTAATGCAATACCGAGATCGGCTTGATTATCGACAACTGCTTTACAAATGGCACCCATAGAGGTTGCGCCAACTTGGTCGTTAATATTGGTGCCATTTGGCTCTGCACCAATCACGATAACCTCTGCACCTAATTCTCGAAAGACACTGGGAGCGATGTGATACGTTGCACCATGAGCACAATCAATCACCATCTTCAGCCCTTCAAGAGAATGCGAAGATGGGAAATGACCTTTGCAGTATTCGATGTAGCGTCCTGCAGCATCAGTGATACGCGAAACTTTCCCCAAAAGTTTTGATTCGACACAATCTATCGGACGCTCAAGTTCCGCTTCAATATCCAATTCCAGCTGATCATCAAGCTTGGTGCCATCAGCAGAGAAAAACTTGATGCCATTGTCATAATAAGGGTTATGTGACGCACTAATGACAATTCCTGCTTCAGCACGAAAAGTCCGTGTAAGATATGCGACTGCGGGTGTTGGCATGGGCCCCATTAGCATGACATCAAGCCCTGCTGCACATAAGCCGGCCTCAAGTGCTGACTCAAACATATAGCCTGAAATTCGGGTATCCTTACCTATTAATATCTTTTTAGTACCTATGCGGGATAACACTCGGCCTGCAGCCCAACCTAATTTGAGCGCAAGCTCTGGGGTCAGTTTGCCTGCACCGACTTTGCCACGAATACCATCGGTACCAAAAAATTTCCGTTCTTTCACTTAAATTTGTCTCCAGCAATAAAGGGATTCTGTTGGTTTTGGTGAGGATTACACCTTAATAATTTCAATAAAAATTACACAATTCATTTTTGCGTTATCCGCGATTTTCATACTGCTGAGCTATCCAATTCTGGTATTCGCTATTTTCCACATTGTCGACCCATTGTTGATTATCCAAATACCAGAGAATGGTTTTTCGAATACCTGTTTCAAAGGTTTCTAGTGGTTTAAACCCGAGTTCGGTTTCAATTTTTGAGCAATCCACAGCATAACGGCGATCATGTCCGGCACGGTCTTTTACATGGGTAATGAGTGTTCTCGCAGTCAGACCTTTAGCACAAGGAGAATCAGGATAACGCTCAACAAGTGTGGGATTAGCGACAAACTCAGCGTCCATTAACTCACACAACAAAGTCACAATATCAATGTTCTGCCATTCATTTACACCACCGATATTGTAAGTTTCGCCAACGGTTCCGGAGGTAAGTACTAGCTCTATTCCTCGGCAATGATCTTCTACAAATAGCCAGTCACGAACCTGTTTTCCATCACCATAAATGGGCAAAGGTTTGCCTTGCAGAATATTGGTCAAACACAAGGGGATGAGTTTTTCCGGATATTGGTAATAACCGTAGTTGTTAGAGCAGTTAGTCACCGTTACCTGTAATCCGTAGGTATGGTGGTAAGCACGCACCAAATGATCTGATGCTGCTTTAGATGCCGCATACGGTGAATTGGGTTTACAGGGAGAGTCTTCCGTAAAAGGCAATTCAGCTGAAGTAAGAGAGCCATATACTTCATCGGTTGAAATGTGATGAAAACGATGGGGTAACGGACTTTTCGGATCGGATAGCCATACATTACGAGCTGCTTTTAACAAGCTGTGTGTACCAATCACATTGGTATCAATAAAGGTATCAGGCCCCATAATGGATCTATCTACATGCGACTCTGCGGCAAAGTGAACAACAGTGTTTATCTGCTCTTCACGCATCAGTCCCTCAACCAGCGCAGTATCGCAAATATTACCTTTCACAAAACGAAAATGTGGGTTAGCGACGAACGGCTGCAATGTGTCCAAGTTTCCCGCATACGTTAATGCGTCGAGGACTACGATGTAATCGTTTGGATGATGAGCAAACCAATAATGAACAAAATTAGCCCCAATAAAACCCGCACCACCTGTGATCAGTAATCTTTTCATATACGAGTCCTAGAACTTATTATTGCTCAAAATGCAACGGCATTTTTAAACCACTGAGCATCTTTATCTTTTAGAGATAATGACGGCATTTCGCCGTTGAGCAAAGGCCATTTAATAGCAAGTTCAGGATCGTTCCATCGCACAGAGTGCTCCGCTTGTGGATTGTAGTAGTCAGTACAGCGGTAAAGACATTCTGCTGTTTCAGTGGTCACATAGAACCCGTGTGCGAACCCTTCCGGCACCCATAACTGCCGTTTGTTTTCTGCAGAAAGTAACACGCCGACCCACTGACCAAATGTAGCCGATGTCTTACGCATATCTACTGCGACATCAAACACTTCACCAACTACGACACGAGCCAATTTGCCCTGAGTATTTTCTGTTTGATAGTGAAGGCCGCGTAAGGTACCCCGATAGGATTTTGAATGGTTATCCTGAACAAAATAGCGTTCACATACATTTTGGTTAAACCAATCTTCTCGCCAGGATTCCATGAAAGAACCCCGAGTATCGCCAAAAATCTGAGGCTCGATTATTTTTACATCTGGGATGTTGGTCTCAACAACTTTCATGTGTTATCCCATTCACTCTCTTGTACTATTCGCATTAAATAAGCCCCGTAACCACTTTTTAAAAGTGGCATGGCCAAGACTTCCAATTGTGTTCTGTCGATAAATCCCATGCGGTAAGCAGTTTCTTCTGGTGAAGCAACTTTTTGCCCTTGGCGCTTTTCCAGCACACGAATAAAAATGGCGGCATCAAGTAATGAATCATGAGTACCTGTATCTAACCAGGCTGCACCACGACTGAGCTTTTCAACCCGTAGTTTACCGCGTTTAAGGTAGGCATTGTTGATATCCGTTATTTCAAGTTCACCGCGAGCAGAAGGCTTGATACCTTTGGCGATATCCACGACATCATTGTCATAAAAATAAAGCCCAGTCACAACGTAATTGGACTTAGGCTTCAAAGGCTTTTCTTCAACAGAAATTGCCACGCCAGCTTTATCAAATTCAACGACCCCATATCGTTCAGGATCCTGGACATAATATCCAAATACCGTTGCCCCCACCTTCCGGTTCGCCGCTTCCTGTAATGTTTTGCTTAACCCGTGCCCGTGGAAAATATTATCCCCTAGGATGAGGCATACAGAGTCAGCTCCGATAAAAGATTCACCAATGATAAAGGCCTGAGCGATACCATCAGGACTGGGCTGTAACGCATATTCAAGTCGTATGCCCCACTGACTTCCATCACCCAAAATTCGTTGATAAGTACTTAAGTCAGCAGGGGTACAGATGATTAATATCTCTCGGATGCCGGAGAGCATCAAGGTAGTCAGTGGGTAGTAAATCAGAGGCTTATCGTAGACAGGCAGCAGTTGTTTGTTGACACCCAAGGTAGCGGGATGTAAGCGGCTGCCATTGCCACCGGCAAGAATAATACCTTTCATTTAACGTCTCTTCTTTATAGAGAAATACACGCGTTATGTAGGCATGTATGGCGATAAATCTGCCAAAGCAGCCTTCCAGTCACATGGAGGAATATTAAATACTGACTTGATTTTAGTGCAGTCTAATCGTGAATTTGCAGGGCGTTTAGCCGCTGAGACATACTCAGCGGAACCGATTGGCTTTAATTCCGGCATTTGAGTAAGTAACCCTTGCTGCATCGCACGAGAAAAGATCTCCGATGCGAACTCAAACCAACTTATATGGGGTATCCCAGCGTAGTGATATGCCCCCCAGTTGCAGAACTGAGGGGTCATCGCCTGTTGAATCATATTCAGCAAAGTCGAGGCAATATCCCCTGCATAGGTTGGTCCACCGACTTGGTCTGCAACGACATTTAAGGCTGTTCGCTTAGAGGCCAATTTCAGCATGGTATTAACAAAATTATTGCCATGTTCTCCAAAAACCCATCCGGTCCGAACGATAAGATAGCGTGGGCAATACTCTTCGATAACTAATTCGCCGGCCTGCTTTGAACTGCCATAAACGGATAATGGATTTGTTTGATCTGACTCGAGATAAGCACCAGCCTTCAGACCATCGAAAACATAGTCTGTTGAAAGGTGAATTAAGATAGCACCAACTGCATTCGCGCTCTTGGCTAGGTGGATAACGCCTTGAACATTGGTAGCGTAAGCCACCGCTTGGTCAGATTCAGCCTTATCAACCTGGGTATAAGCTGCGGCATTAATAATACACTTCGGCTTATAGTTGCTTATCTGCGCTGACAATTTTGCTTCATCACAGATATCAAGCTGTTCGTGAAACATCCCAATGAATGACACACCAAGAAGCTGAGCTTGCTCGCACAAACAAGTTCCTATCTGACCGCCAGCACCGACGACTAATAAATCAACACTCATATCATTTCCGTAATGCTGGCCCCAAAATGCAAATGGCCGGCAAGAAATACTTACCGGCCATTATGCTGCAAGGTAGGGAAATCAATCCACTTAATCTAGCACTTGTAGCTGCGTTAACGTCTTGCTTACCAGCAGTTGAGCTGAGTCCGTAGTATCGGATTCAGCATAGCATCTGAGTTCAGGTGCATTACCTGATGGTCTTAAATGGATAACGTCACCATTTCCCAAACTGATCCTAAAACCATCCACAGTATTCACAGAATCAACTAAAACGGATGAAAAACCTAGCTTCTCCATAAACTCAACAGGAGCCTTAATAGCTTGGGCTATCATTGCCTTACTTTTATCTGTAGCGAAATTCTTGATCCGATCGGACGCAGTGAATCGTTGTGGCAATTGTTGAACTAAAGGCACAATGCCGTTGTTGGCAAGACTTAATACTGCCAGTACAGGAAGCAAAGCATCTCGCGTAGGAAGTGCTTTGATCTGCTTATCGTTCAATGTAACGTCAGATCCTAATAAGAATCCGCCATTTGCCTCGAATCCTGCTACGTTTTTAAAACGAGAATTTAAGTCGGTAAATGCATCAATCACGTATGGCGAACCAATGCGAGTTCGCTGAACTTCTTTAAATGAGCCACATTGTTCAATCGCTGTATTACAACTGACAGGTACTGCCAAGGCTTCAATACCTAAAGCTTGCGCACATAAAATTCCGAGCACATCGCCACGCAGCCATTCACCATCTTCACCAGCCAATAACGGACGGTCTCCGTCTCCATCGGTCGAAAACAGCAAATCTAAGTCATATTGAGCAACCCAATCTCTTGCTCTGACCCTATCCTCTTCTGAAACAGCTTCAGTATCGATAGGAACGAACTCTTCGCTGCGACCAAGCGAAATGACCTCAGCACCTAAATCAGAAAATAGCTCCCGATACAAATCCCGACCAGCGCTGGAGTGTTCGTATATTCCTACCCGCTTACCGGCAATTACAGGATTTGCAAATACCTTATATCGATTTAGATAAGCCAATTTAGCTTCGTCGGAAACGACAAGAGTTGGTAAGTCTGACAAAGATTCAAATGAAACATCTGCTTCTAAAATTGCTTTTTCATCGGCTTTGGTGATTTCGCCATCAGGCCGGTAGAATTTTAAGCCATTACGGTCAAATGGTATGTGACTGCCAGTCACCATAACCGCAGGAATACCCTCGCTCATCGACTGATACGCCAGCGCGGGGGTTGGTACGACGCCGTAAAACACTGTTTCGATACCTGATTGCTTTGCAGCCATAGCACAAGCCTGAGCCATAGCATAACTACTCGGTCTATTATCAATGGCAATTGCAATTTTATCGAACTGGAAAGAACGAAGTGCTACTGCAATAAATGCGTGAGTAAAGGCCGCACAAACATCTGGAGTAAAATCGACGACCAGTCCCCGAGCTCCGCTTGTGCCAAAAGCAATATTGCTGTCAGAAATCACATGGTTTGAATACAGCATCAGTTAACAACGTCCATATTTGTCTTCAAAACGTACAATATCATCTTCCCCGAGATAAGAACCTGACTGTACTTCAACAAGTTCCAATGGAACTTTCCCGGGGTTTTCCAACGCATGTACTGCGGTAATAGGAATATAAACTGACTCGTTCTCAGTTAGGTACTGATCTTTACCGTCAATAGTCACCTTAGCAGTACCACTTACGACCACCCAGTGCTCAGCTCTGTGGTGGTGCATTTGAACTGACAGCTTTGCACCGGGCTTAACAGTGATACGTTTTACCTGAAATCGTTCGCCGTTATCTACCGAATCATATTTGCCCCAAGGGCGGTATACCTCTCGGTGATGCTTCCACTGGCTACGACCTTCGGATTTCAGTTGTTCTACAATTTTCTTCACTAACTGAACATCTGATTTTTTCGCGACTAAAGTTGCGTCTTTCGTATCAACCACGACGACGTCATCCAGCCCAATCGCAGCAATCATTTTTTCTTGTGTATGGAAATAGGAGTTAGAGCAATTTATGGAGATGACGTCACCTTTACAGGCATTTCCGGAATCATCTTTGTCACTGATATCCCACAAAGCGGCCCAACTACCAACATCGCTCCACTGGCAATCCATGGGCACAACCACTGCATCCTCTGTTTTTTCCATCACAGCATAGTCAATAGAGTCTTCAGGACACTTACTAAACGCTTCACTGCTGATACGAATAAAATCAACGTCTTCATTAGTTTCGTTAACCGCTGCCTCACAAGCATCATAAATATCCGCAGAAAATCGCTTAAGTTCTTCCAGATATCGGCTAGCTTTAATAAGAAACATGCCACTGTTCCAGTAAAACTGACCACTGGCTAAATAACCTTCTGCGGTTTCAAAATCCGGCTTTTCAACAAACTGAGCGACTTCAAAAACCGAATGACTACCAAGTGCCTTGCCGCGCTTTATGTAACCGTATCCAGTTTCAGCACATGTTGGTACGATACCAAAGGTCACGAGTTTGCCGGCTTCAGCACTACTAATCGCTTGCCTCACAGTTTCACAAAATGCCTGTTCATTTTTAATCACATGATCAGCTGCAAGCACTAACATCAAAGGATCTGATCCTTTTTTTAAGGAGTGAAATGCAGCTAGTGCGATTGCCGGAGCAGTATTTTTCCCCATAGGTTCCAATAAAATACCGCTATGCTTACAACCTGCCGAACGCAATTGCTCAGCAACCGAGAAACGATGTTCCTGATTACAAATAATCAATGGTGGCTGATGTTCAATATGCTCCAACCGCTTGGCTGTGGTCTGAAGCATTGACAAATTTCCGTGTAAGGTGAGAAATTGTTTGGGGAAAAGTTGTCTTGATAAGGGCCACAGTCTGGAACCTGAGCCACCAGCTAAGATTACAGGAAGAATCATAACAGTACCTATAATTTTAATATATTAGAAATATTAAATAACTTTAATTGTTTGACTAC
>NZ_JAFNJD010000064.1:0-14496 GCF_017368415.1 Shewanella sp. 4t3-1-2LB | reverse complement strand
CTTGTTGCAGCAACACCCATTAAAGGTGAGTAAGCCGAGTAAGATGCGCAAAGCGGCGTGGAATGGGGACTTTAGATCTGAGCTTTTCTTTGGTTAACACATTTAACAAAGCTTAATCCCGCCCTGAGGATGGGGATGGGGTTCTAATAATTACTTTGATTGGCTTTTGGTTTTAGTGCTAATAGTGACTATTTTTGCAAACATTTGGAAAGCTTTTCAATTCTATATTTCTGATTTCTTGCCTTACTATATAACGGAACAAACATTATTGGGGGCGACTGTTAACTTTGGTGATAAATAGGCATGTAACAAGTCACTCCACACGGAAATTTTACTCGCTATGCTCCAAAAATTCCGGAGAGTGAAGCGTTAACGCCGCATTAACTCATGGAATTTCTATCCGAAACAGACGCGTTAGAGTTAAGGCTTTAACTCGGAAATGTCCAAAGACTGTTTCATTCAACCAACCTTCCCAATCGAGGAAGGTTGGTTGCGCCATTAGACTTAACTAAAACCCAGTGTTAAATATCAAACACGATACTGCTGGGTGGCAGGAACGGCCAGTTAAGGCGTGTGGCGGTACCGTCACCTTGTTCAGCAAAAAAGTAGCCAGTCTGTGGGGTCACAAAAACCAGATTACCCCTTTTTAGCCCCATTTCTTGCAGCTGGTGGTGGGTAAATTTTGCTTCCCATAACTGTTCGCTGTGCCAGCCGTGTGCTGCTAACTCCACCCGAACTTCCGCGCCAATGGGGGTAATGGAAACAATCTCAAACGGCAAATTCGCTTGACTGTTAGGTTTATCGGATAACGCCAATTCGTGACTGCGCACATATACAGCACCGTTTTGCTGTAACTGTGGCTGCGCTGGTGGGACTAAAAATGCCGCACCATTGCGCCAGTGTGATTGTTGCCATTCAGCCGTAAACACGTTGACGTTGCCAAGAAAATCAAACACAAATCGACTGTTTGGCTGCGCATACAACTCCGCCGGAGTATTAACCTGTTCTATGTGACCATTGCTCATCACTACCACTCGATCAGACAGTTCCAAGGCTTCGTCTTGATCATGGGTGACAAACACGCTGGTGAATTTCAGTTCGTCATGCAGGCTACGCAGCCAGCGGCGTAGTTCCTTACGGACTTTTGCATCCAAAGCGCCAAAGGGTTCATCCAGCAGCAGTACTTCTGGTTGGGTCGCCAGTGCGCGCGCCAGGGCGATACGTTGTTTTTGTCCACCAGAGAGTTGCTCTGGATAACGCTGCGCCAGATGACCGAGTTGCACAGTGTCTAATAGCAGCGATACCCGTTTTTGGATCTCGGCAGCCGTTGGTCGCTGTTTACGTGGCATAACGTGGAGGCCAAACGCGACATTCTCGGCAACTGTCATATGACGAAATAGCGCGTAGTTCTGGAACACAAAACCCACATGACGTTCGCGCACATGGACTTGGGTAACATCCCGGTCACCAAAATAAAGTTGGCCGCTATCTGCGCCTTCCAGTCCTGCAATAATTCGCAGTAAGGTGGTTTTACCAGAACCAGATGGCCCCAGCAGACCGATCATTTCGCCTTCTTCAATATCCAGATTAAGTGGCGAAAGTGCCTGAAATTGCCCAAATTTTTTAGAAATATTGCTAAGACGAATACTCATAATCGGTTTTGCTCATTATCGTTATTAGCGGATAAACTGCGTTGTTGCTGCCATTCCACTGCTGCTTTTAACGCCAGCGTAAACAGGGCTATCAAAGCCAGTAAAGAGGCGCTGGCAAATGCTGCTTGTGCCTGATAATCCTCATAAAGCAATTGCACATGCAATGGTAAGGTATTGGTTTCGCCACGAATATTGCCTGAGACTACCGCCACGGCACCAAACTCGCCTACCGCTCTGGCGTTGGTAAGAATTACCCCATAAATCAGTGCCCATTTGATATTGGGTAAGGTCACGCGGCGGAACAGTTGCCACCAAGAGGCGCCGAGGATCACCGCTGCTTCTTCTTCGGCGGCACCCTGTTGCTGCATTAAAGGGATGAGTTCGCGCGCGACAAACGGACAAGTGACAAAAATGGTCACTAACACGATTCCGGGCCAAGCAAACATCACTTGCAGATCATGTTCAAACAACCAGGCGCCCAGCCAGCCACTGTTGCCGTACAGCAGCAGATAGAGTAAGCCAGCAACCACGGGCGATACCGCAAAGGGAATATCAATCAAGGTGATCAATATTTTGCGGCCTGGAAATTCAAAGCGGGTGACGCTCCATGCCAGAAATACCCCAAACACTAAGTTTATCGGTACGGTCAGCGCTGCCACTATCAAGGTGAGGCCAATGGCGTGGAGAGCATCTGGTTGACTCAAATGCTGAATATACAGTTGCCAACCGCCAGCAAAGGCTTGTTGAAAAATACTGGCTAGCGGCACCAGTAATAGTAAGCCGCTCAATAATACGGCGAGGGTGATTAGACTCCACTTAATGATGGGGGCATCACCAACCCTGGCGGGTTTAAATGGGTTCATGTGTGCTCCTTAACGCCCGCGAATACGTCGCAGATAGCGCGCTTGCCAAAGGTTAATCAGCAGTAGCAACAGTAAGGAGGTCAGCAGCACTACCGAGGCTATGGCGCTGGCGCCAGCAAAATCAAATTCCTGCAATTTCACAAAGATCATCAACGAGGTGATCTCACTGATATACGGCATATTGCCAGCAATGAAGATCACCGCGCCAAATTCACCGAGACTGCGCGTAAATGACAGTGCCGTCCCCACCATTAATGCCGGCCACAAGGATGGCAAAATGATGCGCCAAAATACTGCGCGATCCGATGCTCCGAGAGTCATCCCCGCTTCTTCTTCATCATGAGACAGTTCTTCAAGCACTGGCTGCACTGTGCGCACTACAAATGGAATGCTGGTAAACACCATGGCAACCACAATCCCCAATGGCGAGTACGCCACCTTAATCCCCAGATGCGCCAGTAAGCTGCCAATCTGACCATTTTCTGCGTATAGGGTCGCCAGCGTGATACCGGCAACGGCGGTCGGTAGTGCAAAGGGTAAGTCGACTAACGCATCCAATAATCGCTTACCTGGAAATTCATAGCGTACCAGCACCCAGGCCAGCAACAGTCCAAACAGGCCATTAAAGATTGATGCGGCTAGTGCCGACAACAGGGTGACGCGATAACTGGCAACTACTCGCGGATCGGCAATCGCTCCCCAATATTCAGACCAGCTCATTGCCCCAGTCTGCATGACCAGTCCGGTGGTTGGCAGTAACAGGATCAGACTGACAAACAGTAACGACACACCCAAACTGATGCTGAATCCCGGAAGAACCCGTTTATGGGGTAGGCGCCCGTTAGTTAAAATCACTTAATTTGTCACCGCATATTAGGTTAATTGAGTTAACGCTGTGGTTGATATGCCGAACACACAATATTGTGTCAATTGATAACCCTGATACTCGATTAAGCCAACAGACCCGGGACTCCCCCAGGTCTGATTACTTAAGACTAAACACCTGGATATTTAGCGCTTTAATAGCTGATCAAGTTTGGCACCATTGGCAAACTGGGTTTTCATGGCGTTATCCCAGCCACCGATGATTTGCTCCACAGTCAACAGGTCAACCTCGGGAAATTTACTCGCAAATTCGGCTTTTACCTTGGCATCGTGTACCCGGTAGTTAAAGCCCGCCAATAGCCGTTGGGCATCTTCGCTGTATAGATATTTAAGATACTCGGTTGCCAAATCAAGTGTGCCATTACGTTTGGCATTTTTTTCAACCACGGCCACTGGAAATTCAGCCAAAATAGAGGTTTTTGGTACGACGACTTGATAGTCATCGCTGCCATATTGTTGACGAATGTTGTTTACTTCCGATTCAAAGGTAATAAGTACATCGCCAATTCCGCGTTCAACAAATGAGGTTGTGGCACCACGGCCGCCGGTATCAAATACCGCCACATTGGCGAGGAATTTTTTCAGAAAACTATCGAGGTCCGCTTGGTCATCCTTCCCGTAGATTTTCTGGGCATAACCCAAGGCGGCTAAATAGGTATAGCGTGCATTGCCTGAGGTTTTAGGATTTGGAAACACCAGTTTCACATCATCCTTGGCTAAGTCGCCCCAATCGCTGATCTGCTTTGGATTACCCTTTCGCACCAGAAACGCAATAGTGGAATAGTAAGGCGAACTTGAATTAGGCAGCAGTTGTTGCCAGTTCGCCGGGATCAACTTGCCGCGATCGGCCAAAATTTGCACATCAGTGACCTGATTAAAGGTGACCACATCGGCAGGTAACCCTTGCAGAATCGAACGGGCTTGCGCTGACGACCCTGCATGGGACTGCTTGATCTCAACGGTTTTACCTGTCTGTTCCTGCCAATGTTTGGCAAATATTGGGTTATAGGCGCTAAACAATTCCCGCGCGATATCGTATGAGGAATTCAGCAGCGTTTGATCTGCCGCCGCCACATTGAGTGAGGTTCCTAAAAACAGGGTGCCCAATAGGGTCTTAAGCAATTTTACTGGCATTTTTACTCCTTAATTCGGTAACCGTGTCAGTGAGATGGCCCTTAGATTAATAGATGTTAATTTTTATAAGAAGGTATCTATCTAGAAGTTTTTGGAATAACTATGAGCGATTTATTGTATGCTGCTGTGGCGATTCGTTGTGTTTTGCGACAGTAAGGCTCATAGAATATGGCATCGTTTAGCGATGTTTAATGCAGAAAAAGGGTTTATATCGTGTCTGACTTTCCCACTATTGAAAGCTGTATCGGGCAAACACCGTTGGTACGTTTACAACGGTTGGACTGTGGTTCTTCTACCGTGTTACTGAAACTAGAAGGCAATAATCCGGCGGGGTCGGTAAAGGATCGGGCGGCACTGAATATGATTGTGCAGGCCGAGCAGCGGCAAGAGATCCATCCTGGCGATACCTTGATTGAAGCCACCAGCGGCAATACTGGCATTGCGCTGGCAATGGCGGCCGCCATCAAGGGCTACAAGATGATTTTAATCATGCCTAAAGATGCCACTCAGGAGCGCAAGGACTCCATGCAAGCGTATGGTGCTGAATTGCTGCTGGTGGACAATATGGAACAAGCGCGCGACTTAGCATTGACTATGCAGGCCGAAGCTAAAGGCAAGGTGTTGGATCAATTCAATAACCCAGATAACGCCAATGCCCATTTTATGACTACCGGGCCGGAGATCTGGCAACAGACCCATGGCAAGGTGACACATTTTGTCTCCAGCATGGGCACGACTGGCACTATCATGGGCGTGTCGCGTTACCTGAAAGTGCGCAATCCAAAAATTACGGTAGTTGGGTTGCAGCCGGCATCCGGCAGCTCAATTCCTGGTATCCGCCGTTGGCCGCAAGAATATCTACCGGGGATTTTTGATGCTTCGCGCGTGGATCTGTTGATGGATATTACAGAACAAGATGCCAAAGCGATGGCGAGAACCTTGGCGCAGGAGGAAGGCATTTGTGCTGGCGTCAGTTCCGGTGGCGCAGTGCATGCGGCATTGGCTATTGCCCGACAGCAACCAGGATCTGTGGTGGTGGCTATCGTTTGCGATCGGGGGGACCGTTATCTCTCGTCGGGGCTTTTTTCTTAGATTTAAGCTCGGACCGCAATGGCTAACGATGTTGGTCTATCCGTTTTTTTAGCGAAGCATCCAGCAGTTTTTCATCGTCTGTGGGGGCGCATTTAAAGGGAAAGCCAAGATTTTCGGCATCTGGGTTAAGTTGTGTCGGCGTTTTTACTACGCGATAACAGGTGTCACCTTGCTTAACAATACGGTTGGGATCGAGCGGCGAGTCGAGTGAACCGTTGCGTTCGCCCATTGGGAGCGTTGGCAATACTAGCGACGCAGGATCTGGTGTCATCACGCTCAGCGTTTTGTGCGCGGTTTGTTGTCTGGCATGTTCTGTTGCTATCTGATTTAACGTCTCTAATTGTTGTTGCTGCAGATAACGAACGGTGATGTTTCGTATATCAGAGGTTTTTACCGCCGTTGTTTCTGGCGGATTAGCGGTTGCCGAAGCGTTCGGTGTTTTGTGCGCTGTAGCGCTTATGGTGGTTTTTGCGGTGGAGTTGTCATGGTGTGGCTGCGGTGGTTTTTCTGCCGTTTGGCGCATGTCGAGGCGCTGAGTCGTTGGTAAGGTTTTCACTGTGCTGTTGGTTGTGGCTTGCGGTGTTGATACGGCGATGTTTTTAGCTGGTGTCTGATATAAGAATGCATGAATTGGCGTTGGTGTGCCGATAATGGTAGGTGTCAGCGTTGGTGGTGTTGTTTTGTAAGATAGGTATGCCGCTATTACTATATGGAATAGCGCGACAGGAAACAGATAACGCCATAATTGCCTGGCGTTAAGTTTTTGTTGATGATCAATTATTACCTGTGGTTGGAAAACCATGCAGTCCTTGCAAAAGTTATCTTTATCAACGTGTTATTTTGAACCATAGAATGCGCAAAAGTTCAGCTAGCATCGGCAGCTATTGGCTCGTTGCGGTCAAGTTTTCTATAGACTTCCTCGCTAAATTGTATGTTGTGGTTAACGTGTTCAAGGCATCATTCGGTCGGTTCATCTGTGACTATTTTATCCATGCTGTTTTCAAGGCTGTTTGGTTACCGCGTGGCAGAAGGTTTAGTTTCCTGGCGAGGATAGGTTACGGAAAGGCTCTGTCTATCAAAGACAAATGTGAGACGACGAGTATTTGCAGGCGCAAAATGTGTTTATTTTCAGTCAAGCAGATAGCATCAACTTAGCGCATCAACTTAGCATAGTTATCATCGAAAAATTTCATCGTGCTAATATCACTGCGTTTTTAATTAAGGAGTTGCGAATATTTCTTCAACTCATTCAATATGTTGTATTTGTAGTTACCAACATGAATGGGGGCCGGATAAAGTCTGTCTCGCGTAAGGAGACAACGTTCGGTTTAACCACTTAACCATTGTGTGTTCAGAATATTTTTGTGATAATCTTCACGTTTATCGAACTGTGCGGACAAAACTCACATTTTGTTTGTGGGCTTAAGTGGCGTAAGTCAATTGTCGGGCTAACCTTTGTTGTCGGATATCACCGTTGAATTTGGGCTTGTATGCCTGTTTTCAAAGGAGTTTTCCGTTAAACCTGTGATAGCAGTGTCGGGAAGTTAAGTAATCAGTATTTTCTCGAACTGGGGTTTGGTTTTTCGCCACTATCCAAAGGTTTGATTTATACAGATTGGTTCTGGCGTCTATTATATCGTCGCCGCAAGCTCTCGGTCCGGTATCAATAGCGTTGTTCACGCTGCTGCCTTTCTGGCAGTGGATGTTATCAACCTCTGTCGTTAGAGGAAGGTTCTTTGTGTTTATTCGTAGCCTAAGTAAAGTCGCTTTGGCCGCCATGGTGTTATTCCTGGCTGGCTGTGAGGGGGGCGTGCTCGACCCGAAAGGTCATGTGGGGTTGCAGGAGAAAAATCTGATTATCGTCGCTACCGTACTGATGTTGTTGGTAGTCGTTCCGGTAATCTTTATGACCCTGTTCTTTGCATGGAAATACCGTGAAGGTCGCGACGAACTCTATATGCCCAAATGGGCGCACTCAAACAAAATCGAAACTATTGTTTGGATAGTTCCGATTATCATCATTGTTATTCTGGGGACTATTACCTGGAAAACTACTCATGAGTTGGATCCCTATCGTCCATTGGACCATGAACGTGATCATCTGACGGTGGAAGTGGTTTCTCTCAACTGGAAGTGGCTATTTATTTATCCTGAACAGGGGATCGCCACTGTCAATGAGTTAGTGTTTCCGAAAGATGTTCCAGTGCAATTCAAGATTACATCTGATTCGACGATGAACTCGTTCTTTATCCCGCAGTTGGGTAGCCAGATCTATTCTATGGCCGGGATGGAAACTAAGTTGCACCTGATTGCTAACGAAGCAGGTACTTTTGATGGTATGTCTGCCAACTACAGTGGTGCAGGCTTTACTGGCATGAAGTTCAAGGCTACGGCAACACCAACGGATGCTGATTTTAATAATTGGGTAGCGTCTGTTAAATCCAATAACGCTGTGCTGAATTCTCAGAGCTATGACGAGTTGGCTAAACCCAGCGAAAATAACCCAGTGCAATATTACGGGGCTGTTCAAGACGGTCTGTTCCATCAGATTGTGATGAAATATATGCAGCACTATAACGATTGGGGCAAGGGCGGTAACGAGCATGGCGAACACCAAGGGCACGGCAGTACTGAAGCTGCAGAGCCTAGTATGCATATGATGCATCATGATTCGTCATCAGCTGTTGAACACGCCAAAGCCAATGGGGAGGCGTAGGAGTCGACATGTCTTTATTAGGTAAACTCTCTCTTGATGCGGTTCCTTACCATGAACCCATTATTATGGTTACGCTGGCAGCAATTGCTGTGGGTGGGCTGGCACTGCTAGCCATCTTAACCAAGTACAAAGCCTGGGGAATGCTCTGGAATAACTGGATCACCTCTGTGGATCATAAACGTCTGGGGATCATGTACATCGTTGTGGCGATGATCATGTTAGTTCGTGGTTTCGCTGATGCCATTATGATGCGAACCCAGTTAGCCCTGGCGACTAATGGTGCAACAGGTTATCTACCACCTGAACATTATGACCAGATCTTCAGTGCTCACGGTGTCATCATGATCATCTTTATGGCAATGCCATTTATGATCGGTTTGATGAATATTGTCGTGCCGCTGCAGATTGGGGCACGTGACGTGGCCTTCCCGTTCCTGAATAACCTCAGTTTCTGGTTAACTGCATCTGGTGCCGTATTGATTAACATCTCTCTGGGTGTTGGTGAATTTGCGCGGACAGGTTGGGTCGCTTATCCACCGCTGTCGGAGCTGACATATAGTCCAGGGGTTGGGGTTGATTATTACATCTGGGCGTTGCAGATATCGGGGCTAGGTACCTTGCTCACGGGCGTGAACTTCCTGGTAACCGTATTTAAGATGCGCGCCCCCGGCATGAAGCTGATGCAGATACCGGTGTTTACCTGGGCTTGTACCTGGGCCAACATCCTGATTGTGGCTTCATTCCCCATTCTAACCGCTACTCTTGGCTTGCTGACTCTGGATCGTTATCTGGATTTCCACTTCTTCACAAATGAAGCGGGTGGTAACGCCATGATGTACATCAACCTGTTCTGGGCTTGGGGACATCCAGAGGTATATATTCTGGTGCTGCCAGCATTTGGGATTTTCTCTGAGATTGTGGCGACCTTCAGTTCTAAGAAACTGTTTGGTTATACCTCAATGATTATGGCCAACGGTGCAATCTCTATCCTTGGCTTTATCGTATGGTTGCATCACTTCTTTACCATGGGTTCCGGCGCTAACGTTAACGCCTTCTTTGGCGTTATGACGATGATTATCGCGGTGCCAACAGGGGTTAAGCTGTTCAACTGGATCTTCACTATGTTCCGCGGCAAGGTGCGTATCACTGTACCCATGTTGTGGACCTTGGGCGCGATGACCACCTTTACTATTGGCGGTATGACCGGGGTGCTGCTGGCAGTACCAGGCGCCGACTTTGTATTGCATAACAGTCTGTTCCTGATTGCTCACTTCCATAACACCATTATTGGTGGCGCGGTATTTGGTTATCTGGCTGGGTTCTCATACTGGTTCCCGAAAGCCACTGGTTTCAAACTCAATGCCAAATATGGTAAAGCGGCTTTCTGGTGCTGGCAGATAGGGTTCTATGTTGCCTTCATGCCGCTGTATGTCCTGGGCTTCCTTGGTATGACTCGTCGTCTGAATCATACGGATAATCCTGACTGGAACATCTGGTTGTATATCGCTTGCGTAGGTGCCTTTATCATCCTGCTGGGCATTATCTTCCAGTTCACTCAGTTGTATGTTTCTATCCGTGATCGGAAGCAGAATCTGGATACTACCGGTGATCCATGGGGTGCTCGTACCCTGGAATGGTCAACAGCATCACCACCACAGTTCTATAACTTCGCCAAAACACCTGAAGTGCATAGCATTGATGCTTTCATGGAAGCGAAGGAAAACGGTACTGCTTACGCTAAACAGGCTGAGTACGCACCAATTCATATGCCGAAAAATACCTCTGCTGGTGTATTGATGGGCGCAGCGCTAACTGTCATGGGCTTTGCCTTGATATGGCATATCTGGTGGTTAGCTATCGTAGGATTTGTCGGCACTATCGGCATCTTCATTGTCCGGGCTTATAACACCGATGTGGACTATTACGTACAGCCTGATGAAGTCAAACGTATTGAAGAAGCCCATCTGAAAAATGTTGCGGAGGTTGCAGCATGAGCACCCTGAGTCACACTATGGATGCCGGCGCACACGACGAGCATCATCACGATACTGGTAAGGTCACGCTATTTGGTTTCTGGCTTTACTTGATGACAGACTGTTTGTTGTTTGCGTCTGTATTTGCCACCTATGCCGTGTTGTATATGAACACTGCTGGTGGAGTATCTGGTCACGATATTTTTGAGCTTGATTATGTTGCAGTAGAAACCGCAGCGCTGTTGCTTAGTAGTATCACTTATGGCTTTGCCATGCTGGCAGCACATAAGAAAAACGTATCAGGCACGCTAGGCTGGTTGGTGATTACATTTATCTTCGGTTCGGTGTTTATCGGCATGGAGATCAACGAATTCCACCACTTGATTGCCCAAGGTAATGGTCCTGATCGTAGTGCGTTTCTATCCGCATTTTTTGCGTTGGTTGGGATGCATGGTCTGCACGTGACCGCCGGTTTGATCTGGATGGCTATCATGATGCTGGAAGTGATCAAACGTGGTTTAGGTAATCGCACACTGACCCGTTTGGGATGCCTGAGCATGTTTTGGCACTTCCTAGATGTTATCTGGATCTGTGTGTTTACTGTTGTGTACCTGATGGGGGTAATCTAATGAGTGATATGGCTAATCAAGCGGCTCATGATGACGGCCACGGCAGTGCTAAGTCCTATCTGATTGGATTTGTGCTGTCGATTATCCTGACAGCTATCCCATTCTGGGCGGTCATGACTCACCAGTTAAGCAAACCCGCGACTGTTGTGTTGGTTGTGGTCATGGCGGTTGTGCAGATAATCGTGCATTTGAAATACTTTCTACATCTGGATTTCACGCCACATGGCAAGGAAAATGCGATTGCATTTATCTTCTCGGCTGTGATTATTGGGTTAGTGGTTGGATTATCTATTTGGATTATCTACAGCGCTAATGCCTTAATGATGTACATGTGAGTAATGGCGCCATGATAAAACCCTATCTCAACGTCACTAAGCCCGGCATCATCATCGGTAATCTGATCTCGGTTGCTGGAGGATTTTTTCTTGCCTCCCGTGGACATATAGACTGGTTCTTGATGTTAGCAGCTGTTGTCGGCTTATCTTTGGTTGTTGCTTCTGGCTGTGCCATCAACAACTGCATAGATCGTGATATTGACGCCAAGATGAAACGTACCCGTAACCGAGTCACGGTGACGGGCGAATTGTCTGCATCCAAAGCGTTTTGGTTCGGTGTGCTGTTGGGATGTGTTGGGTTTGCCGTGCTTGCAACCTGCACTAACGCTATGGCGACCTTATTTGCAGCTATCGGCTTCGTTGTCTATGTTGGCTTTTATAGCCTGTATATGAAGCGTAAGTCGGTTTATGGAACTATGGTCGGAAGTCTCTCTGGCGCAGTTCCGCCTGTGGTAGGGTATTGTGCGGTTGCCGGCCAGTTTGATGCGGGTGCTGCGATATTGTTGCTGATGTTTTGTCTGTGGCAGATGCCGCATTCATATGCCATCGCTATTTTTCGCTACGATGACTATAAAGCCGCAAATATTCCGGTATTGCCGGTAGCACAGGGTATCGCCAAAGCGAAGCTGCATATTGTGCTTTACATTGCAGTGTTCAGTATTGTGACGGCATTGTTGCCTCTGAGTGGTTATACCGGAACGGCGTTTATGATCGTTGCCTGTTCCACCAGTTTATGGTGGCTGGCAATGGCCTTGCGGGGCTATCGTAGCGATGTTGATGTTAATGGTTGGGCACGTCAGGTGTTTGCTTTTTCCATTTTTACCATCACCGCACTGAGTATCACCATGGCGCTTGATTTCAGAATGGTTACACCACAACTGTTTGTGCAGTTGTGAACCTAACCGCAAGTAAAAAGCCTGGTCATCGCTACCAGGCTTTTTTGTTTTTGTGACTTTATACTACATGGCAACAGCTGGATGCTTTGCTTCCCACTTCTTCCAGATCTTGTCGTGAAAGTAAAACACCACGGTATTGATGCTGGGTTCAATTAAAGCGACAGCACCGCCGACTAACACGCTACCTGTCAACAGATAGGTAATTGTGAATGCCACACTGAAATGCAACACCGCAAAAGTTAATGTCTTGATCATCATTCCACCCCACCTAACACGTATGACTTAATGATAATGGTTATCATTTATAAGTAAAGTGGAGGGAATCGATTATTCTAAACGATATTTCGTTTCCTATTTCAGTAATACCAAGGGAATGCCGAAAAGTCCTGATCGCGTTTTTCCAGAAAAGCATCGCGCCCTTCCTGTGCCTCGGCTGTGCCATAGGCAAGTCGAGTTGCTTCCCCGGCAAATAACTGCTGTCCCACTAAGCCATCATCAGGTAGGTTAAATCCATATTTAAGCATGCGCATCGCGGTTGGACTCTTAGAATTGATTTCCTTAGCCCAGCGCAACGCTTCCCGCTCCAATTCAGCGTGAGGTACTGATCTGTTGACCATTCCCATGGCAAAGGCTTCATCGGCGCTGTAATTGAAGCCACAGAAGAAAATCTCCCGCGCTCGCTTTTGTCCAATCATTTTTGCTAAGTAAGCACTGCCATAACCGGAATCAAAGCTGGCAACATCGGGATCTGTTTGCTTAAAAATGGCGTGTTCTTTAGATGCCAGTGTTAAATCGCACACCACGTGCAAACTATGACCACCGCCAACCGCCCAGCCTGGCACTACCGCAATCACCACTTTGGGCATAAAACGGATTAGTCGTTGCACCTCAAGAATATGCAATCTACCCATGCGAGCTAAGTCAGCTTTTCCTGTTTCCACGCCCTCGTACTTATAACCATCCTTGCCACGAATACGTTGATCGCCACCGGAGGAAAATGCCCATTGACCTTTTGCTGACGGGCCATTGCCAGTCAGTAACACACAACCTACATCAGACCATTGGCGCGCATGATCTAGGGCTGTATAAAGCTCATCAACGGTTTTGGGACGAAAGGCATTCAGGCAATCGGGTCGGTTAATAGCGATACGAACCGTACCCTGTTCCTTAGCTCTGTGATAAGTCACATCTTCAAAATCAAAACCTGGGACCTGTTCCCAAAGCTCGGCGTCAAAGATATCAGATACAAATTGCGACATAGTTGCGGCCCTTAGATAAAAAGAAAGTGACTCAAAGTCACTATTGGTTATGAATAAATGATTAGAAGTTATCGCAGATAAAAAACAGGTTATCTTTGCTAAAAACCGGATGAGAAACCACATTTCCTTTACAGTAGTGATCTTTAAAATCGGCGAATGTGTCAGGGGTCTGCAGTACCCGATTCAATTCCTGTAGCTCTGGGTCAGATAACCGTTCAGCAAGAGAAGACCTTAGTTTAGCGCGCTTCTGATCAATACGTATGATCTGCGTACCGGTCATGGCATCAAGCTTGCGCTCGATTTTATTCAACAGTGCTTCTGTTTGGGCAATGGGTTGATCTAGCTTGTCTGTCTTAGTCGCTAGGTAATAGATAACCGCTGCCAATACCGCCAAAATAATCCATCCTCTCATAGTGCTTTCTTCATCTATTTCTGCGTGAGATAAGTCATCTTACTTCAAGCTTGCGGCAAATAGTGTAGAAATCCATATCAACATCCAAATACTGACCCAAAAAATATTAAAATTTACAGGAAAAAAATTGGCCAAGGCCTACACTGAATAAACGGATGTTCAGCGTTATTCCCTACAAAAGCTGGTCATTAGCCGCTTTTTTGCACCCAAACTATTTAACTTTTAAGCGGTTGGATGGTTTCTTGAACAAACGAAAAAAAACTTCGATTTAGCTCTTGCGCAAACAAGCTGGGGGCCTATAATGCGCACCCACTGACACGGCAACAGCGAAGCGCTGGCGGTGTTGCAGGCAAGGCGGCGAAGCTGAATTGTCTGGGCGAAAAAAGATTGGCGCAAGCCACTTGACGCCAAGTTGGGGTGGTGTAGAATGCACGTCCCTGTTCGGAGATAAGCCCGAACAACGCTCTTTAACAATTGATGAGACAAGCAAATCTGTGTGGGCACTCGCAGTGAATAAAATCGCAAAACGATTTAAAACTCACTGAAGAGTGTTCGAATAGAACAGTCATTCATTAGAGTCAAAAACTTTTAATTGAAGAGTTTGATCATGGCTCAGATTGAACGCTGGCGGCAGGCCTAACACATGCAAG
>NZ_JAFNJD010000063.1:0-15192 GCF_017368415.1 Shewanella sp. 4t3-1-2LB | reverse complement strand
ACTTGTTGCAGCAACACCCATTAAAGGTGAGTAAGCCGAGTAAGATGCGCAAAGCGGCGTGGAATGGGGACTTTAGATCTGAACTTTTCTTTGGTTAACACATTTAACAAAGCTTAATCCCGCCCTGACACCACTACCGACCACAGAAAAATAGGCTGAAGCCAAGCTGGCTATTCCTAACAAGGTCAGAAAAATATTGAATATTGCTAATACCCAAGGGGAGATATGTGAAAAATTTCTGTTTTCAATGGGGCCTCCGGGGATCAACATTGCCAGTAATCCGGTTGAGAGTAACAGCAGACCCGCTACTGCATAATTCAGGTAATTTTCCATGGAGCATTCTCCTGCTAAATAGCAGCGCATTGGGCAATGACCCATCCCCTTAAACACCAACGGGACAACAAGCACTTTAGAATGACGCGTCTCTATTCCGATGTTTTAAAGGCGCTTACTGCTGCAATGATACAATATGTAAGTTGAAGCCGTTCCATAATACACTAAATTTCCTACATATTTTGTACAAAAATTCGCAAAATGTGCAGTGTCACTGTGCTGGTTTCACGCCCTTCCATAACTACGGCAACAATTACATTAGTTTGAATCGACCCCCCAGAGCATTGAGTCAACACGCATCAAGATCGGCTTCCAACGCTATGATGGTACGAAATAGCTCGAACGGGAACCGGTTCTCCCCCACGAGGTGCGATAGCGTCATTGCAAATTAACACTGAGTTGGCGGGAAGCCAGACATTTTAGAGCGCCAAACTACCGTAAAAGTTATCGTCAGCAGCAGCGACAGCGTAGGTGGAAACACCTCGGCGCTGAAACTATCCAGCAATAGGCCACCAACTATGCCGCCCCCCGCAATCGCAAGATTCCAGGCGGTGACCAACATTGATTGTGCCACATCGGCAGCCTCTCCAGCAGCTCTGGCGATGGCAGTCTGAAATAAGGTGGCAGCACCACCAAAAGCAAGTCCCCACGCTGCCATCGCCATATAAACCACGGTTGCAACATCGCCCGCAATTCCCAGCACCAGTGCAACTAGGCCAAACAACGCAGTACTAGCCAGCGTCAACATACGCAAGTGTCTATCGATCAACACTCCAATGCTCCAGATCCCCAACAACGAAGCGATACCGAATACTAATAGCACCAGATCTGTCTGCGCGGGCATGTCCACGGCGATAAGGAACAGCGCGATATAGGTGTAAAGGATGTTGTGCGCTAGCACGAAGGTGAGCACCACGAACAGCACCGGCCGCACACCGGCGATGGTGAACACGCGGGCCAGAGACAATCGCTTACCGATAGGCAACCCGGCAAAATCCGGCACCTTTAGGCGAATCCACAACATAAGCAGTAGTGCAGATAGGCTCATGAGGCCAAAACACATTTGCCAGCCAAGCAGATTGCCCAACAATGTCCCGGCCGGCACGCCAAGTGAAAGCGCTAAAGGTGTACCAACCATGGCGATGGCAATGGCTCGACCTTTTTGATGCTCTGCCACCATGTGTGCAGCGTAACCCGCCAATAGTGCCCACACTAACCCGGCTGATACCCCGGCCAGAAAACGGGCAACCATGGTCAGGATATAACTGCCGGATAAAGCAGTAACAGTATTGGCAACCACAAAGCCCGCAATGGCTGATAACAGTAATGGACGACGGCGCATGCTTTGTGTCGCCGCCGTCAGCGGGATTGCCGCTATCAGTGAGCCGATAGCATAGAGGGTAACGGTTTGTCCAGCCAATGCTTCGGATACCGCCAAACTGCGCGCCATCTGTGGCAATAATCCTGCAGGCAGGGCTTCGGTCAGAATAGTGATGAAAGCTGCGGTAGCCAACGCCAACAACGAAGCAATGGGCAGGCGATCTGAACTGCGGCTCATTTTGTTTCCTCAAGCGCCTGGTACACAGCATCACGCAGTTCTGTGACGAAGCGACCTGACATCCCTTCGTACAGAGTGTTAGTGAAAGCCACCACACTCAAGCCCCTTACACCGTCCACAAACCAAGCGTGACCATAGGCCCCACCCCAGCGCCAGGTTCCCGGAGATTCTGGCGACCCGGCAAGGCATGGATCGCGCAGCACGGAAAAGCCGAGGCCAAAACCAAAACCGGGAGCATTAGGCAGTTCCAGCCCACCAGTCTGGTCGCGGCCCATCTCCCCGATCAAAGCGTCTGGCACCAATGCGCAGCCGCCCTGGCGTAGCGTTTCGAGTAGGTGAAGAAAATTTAACGCCGTGCCAGCCATGCCAGCACCACCGGAAGGGAATGCCTCGGCATCGAAGATCCGCGCCGGGCTGTAAGTGATACCAACAGCCCCCTCGAAAGGCGAAACCGTTTCTCCCTCATGCAACCGGTGTGGTTGTGGGGTGTCGTTAACATAAGCCGTGGCTACACGCCGAGGGTCGTCCACCACGAAGCCTGTGTCAGCCATGCCCAGAGGAGCAGTGACTAATTGATGTACCGCCTGCGCCAGTGGTGTACCATGGACGCGCGCGATCAATGCCCCTAACACATCTATCGCTAGCGAGTAGCCCCAGGCGGTGCCCGGTTGGTACAACAATGGCACGCTGGCGAGGCGACGTAAGTTTTCATCGAGAGTAATGCCAGATGCGTCCATCCCATCAGACACGCCCGCTTGTGCATAAAGTCCATGTCCATCCGTTTCGAAGAAACGATAACCCAAACCCGCCGTGTGGCTGAGCAACTGCCGCACCGAGATCTGTACTTCTGTTCCATCAGCCAGCCGCGGTTGAAATTCAGGCAACCAGTGAGAGATATTGCCATCTAGACTGAGTCGTCCTTGGGCCACCAGTACCAACGTGGCAACTGCGATTATGGGTTTACTCACCGATGCCAGTCGGAAAATTGTATTCAGCGTCATTGGGCATGCCAGCTCACGATCCGCCCAACCAGCAGCTTGCTGGTAAATTAACTCGCCGCGATGCGCCACTAATACAACGGTGCCGACCAGTCGCTGTTCATCCAGCGTCTGCTGCACCACCTTTGGGATATGGCGAGAAAAGGGCGTGGATGGTACATCAGCCTGTATGGATGATATTGTGGTTGTCACAGAAAACTCCTCGGTTTCGATGGTTGAATTGACTAGGCTGAAACGATAGAGAACTTGTGACTCAAGAAAAAGATGGCTACAGTTCTTTTATATACGGATAAAAATGTCCGCAATAAGGGATGATATGGACAGCTTGAACGGCTTTATTGTGTTTGTGCAGGTCGCAGAAACTCGCAGCTTTGTCGCGGCAGGACGGCAGCTCGGGGTATCGGCATCGGCCATCGGCAAAAGTGTGGCGCGACTGGAAGATAAGCTAGGGGTACGTCTATTTCATCGCAGCACCCGCAGCATTGCGCTCACGGCCGAAGGGACGCTGTTTCTGGAACGCTGTCGTCGCATTCTGGCAGAGATAGAGGCTGCACAGCAGGAACTGTCACAGGCCAGCGGTACTCCACGCGGGCGTCTGCGTGTCAGCCTGCCGTTAGTCAGCTCATTGGTGCTACCGGTGTTGGGTGAGTTTATGCTGGCCTATCCTGAGATCGAACTCGATCTGGATTTTACTGATCAAGTTGTTGACGTAATTGAAGAAGGCTTCGATGCCGTTGTGCGCGAGGGCGAACCCAGCGACTCCCGCCTCACCGCTCGTCGACTGGGGGCATTCCATTCGCTGCTGGTCGCTTCTCCAGAATACTTAGCACAACATGGTACTCCAAAGGTCCCCGTCGACCTGCTGCAACACCGTTGTCTACATTATCGCTTCCCTCACAGCGGTAAATTGGAACCGTGGGCTTTGCGATTAGCGCCTGAAGAATCACCACTACCACTGCCCACTGCGATGATCTGCAACAACATTGAAACGCGCCTGTGCTTTGCATTGCAGGGGCTGGGCATTGCTTATTTGCCGGATTTTGCTATCCGCGAGCCGTTAGCCGATGGCCGGTTGCAGTCTGTTCTGTCCGACTATGTGGAACGAACCGGCATCTTTCATGTGCTTTGGCCCGCGAGTAAACATCCGTCGCCAAAGGTGCGAGCATTAGTGGATTTCCTTTGCGAACGAGTGTTTCCGGCACCGTTGTCCCACAACATTGAATAATTATTTGGATGGCGCAAACAATGGTCGCCAACTGCCGCCATAGTTTTCATCTTCGGTGCCGATGCTCATATAACTGTTGGGAACGTTGGCAGCAGGCCCCGCCAGTGACTCCACTTTGAAGCCATCCACGATCCATTGGGCTTTAGAGTGGCGCACAGCAGTGACTTTTAACTGTTCAGCTGGTCCTGAAACCGTTGCAGCCTGATAAATAACCGATCTAAAAGGTCCTTGGTCGCCACCATCTTCAGTTGCCACGGCCCAAATCACGCCTTGTTTATCCAGATACAGGTCTGAAATCGTGCGTTTTTTATTGGTGTCAGTTTTCGGAGCCGTGATTTCAACAGGATGGTCAGCATATTGCTGCCACGATAATTGACCCGCCGCAGTGTCAAGGCCCCCCAGACGCAAATAACCCCGTTTATAGCGTTTATTGCCTCCGCGTTCACCTAATACCACCAGCACGGAATCCCCCTGGGCGATACAGGCCATGCCTTCGAAATTGTCACCATGAATACCTTTGCCACCCGCCACAATTTTGGGCACATGGTAGACCTGCTTAACTATGGCTACATCGCTGCTGACAGCCACCTGAAATATCCGGCCAAATTTGCCGTCCCAATAACCAGATTCCGCCAGCAAGTATTCATTCGTCTGCCCGGGTAAATGACAGACAGATTCCAGATCGCTTGATTGACCATCTTGGTCTTTCCAGTCTGAAATCGTTAGCGGCGTATAGTTTAATATACCGTCAGGTTTTACCTGTAGCACCCCGAGGCGACTGCCTGGCTCATCCACTTTCTTATCCTGCACCACCAAGTAGGAATTAGCATCCATCTGCGCCATACCACTAAAGCCAAGTTCCACGGCGGTGGCAATCTTGGTACTTCCCAGCAGCACAACTGCTAATAGCATCCTGTTCAATGAAATTACCTCTATACACTTATATCAGTACGGTTGTTATTGCCTATCGCTAGGTATCAGCCCTAGACAATAAAAATCCGGATGTATTGAACACCCGGATTTTTAAAACTCGCCCAGAATAACTCAGATTTTCGCTGGATAAATCGGCTGAATATCAACAGGAACATCGCCTAAGCTAGCATTAACAGCACGTACACCGTCATCAATATGACCATACTTTGCCAGAAAAGCTTTGGCCGCGTTGTAATCACCGTCACCTTGTACCACAACCACGTCATGTACTAGGCTGGTTATCGCCTGTTCCAATTTGGCAAAATCAATCTTGTACAAACCATCAGCCTGACGGGTCAACGCACCTTTATCCACATAGTAACTGTACTGGAACGCCGCGCCGATACCGTGGGCTTCATGCACACCAAAACGCATAGAACGGAACAAGCCAGCAGCATACGTGGCTAACAGATTGTTCTTTTCCGCGACTGGCAGCTCACCTTTTTGCATTAGGAACAAAATATTATAAGCGCCCATCACGTCAGCTTTGCCTTCTTCAATACCGGAGTAAAGTTCCTGCAACTCGGCGGCAACCGTGGTGGCTTTGCCATTTTTTACGATGGAACCTGGGCCTAAAGAGTGAGACATTTCATGGAACAGCGTCTCATAACCGAAGTACTTTTGATCCAGCAGTTGCGCCTGTTCCGGCACCAGAATATGTGCAGCCATCGGCTTCATAATACGTTCAAACTTGGCTGCCATCACATTGTTCAACAGGACTTTCTTGGCACCTTTGGCTTCACGGACTTTTTCATCATTTGGTAGGTTGAAGGCGATAGTCTGCACACCTGGTACATTGTCACCACCGCCCTGGATCTGGTCCGCAACGGCAATTGGGGATGCAAAGCCACGTTTAAAATTCTTGTAGCTGTCAGGCACTGGCAGATTAGCTTCCATGTCGCGCAGATATTTCTTGAAGCGATCCAGCTTGGCAGAGGCTTCTGGGTCCTTAATGGTAACAAAAGCTTCAAAGGCGGTCTTATAACCGAACAGACCATCGGTATAGGTTTCATAAGGGCCGATGGCGACCTCGATTGGTGTGTCCTTGAGATCCATCCAGGCGATTTCAGAGGCAAAATAGTTGTCGGTACGGAAAGCATGTGCCCGTAATACCAGGAATTTTTTAAGACTAGGGTTATGGGTGATCAGCGCCGCATCTTCTAGCAACTTGGCGGCGGGCTCCAGCCATTGCCGATAATATTCAGAATAAGGAATGGCGACTAGCTTGTCTCCTTGACGACGGATGACCGTATAAAGGCTGGTAAAGGCGGCTTTATCTTCTGGATGTTTGGCGATCCAAGCGTTAAATTCCGCTTTGGTGAGATCTTCTGGATAAAACCCAGAGCCCAACGCATTGGTTTTGCCGCCAAAAAATGGATGCCCCGCGGCTAAGCTATCCCAAGGGCCAAAATGCTCATCAAACATGTTCAGCACTAAGGCTTTATCTTTGAGATTGCTGGAAGCAATCTGTTCGCGGATCTGCGGGTTATGTTCGTTTACCTGCCGCAGATAAATCTCGCTCATTAGTTTGGCGGCCTGGATCAGCTTGTTGACCACCTGTTTTTGCTCATCACTGAGAAAAGCGGTATTGGCGGTCATTTGCACCGGTACAATTTTATCGCGCTGTTGCTGCAGATTATAAATTTGCGGTTGCTCTGCAGTGGCGGCAGCCAGTGCCGGGAGTGCCAACAAACTGGTAAGCGCCAAGGCGATCAGGGACTTCTTCATGAATAACTTCCTCTCATACCTGTCGGTGACGTCTATCACCGACAACTGTCAAAAGTGACAGCACATTTATAGTTATGAATTGTCAGCAGCCATTGCCAACATTACTGCAACAGCAACTGCGTGCAGCAAGGGCTTCATTATTGAAAAAGCACAGACGACTGTCCAGTTTGGAAGATTAATGACGAGGCAAGAAAGTAACAACAGGATAGATAAAACACTGCCGGGAAAGCAGCGTTCTAGGCTATGACCTTATGCAGCAATAGTGAATAATTATTAATTAGTGATAAAACCATTTACTGAGCACTTTTTCAACTGGTGGTTTTAGGACGCCAGCGAGTAAATTATCCTCCGAGCGCAGTCTGCCAGTATTCGAATATGTCTCTTTGGTGCCTGAGCGGACGTTACTAACGCAACGGTGAGTAAAAATGCGGGGAAAAGGTCAGGACAGCATTTATAGCAGCCATGCATGCTAAGCATGTCATCTTTCGCTTTTATTTCATATATTACTGATTTTCCATGTGTCCGGAATGCGATATGAAAGCCGCCCACAGTAGCGTCCGGCTTGCCGGATCTGGTGCCATTTCCGCAGAAAGGTATTTTAACGGGTCCTGAAGGTATCCAGATAGGCGTTACACATGATGGTGAGCTGCCGGAGCACGCTTTCGGTGTGTGGTGGAGCCAGATTCTGCTCAAAAACATTACGCACGGTGCCAAATATAACAGTAATAAGCGTCAAGTTGACGCTGCTGACATCCTGAAACGTCATGTCACTGGCGCTCTCAAACATCACCATCGTCGCACGGTTTACCCGGCTGGCAAACGTGTCAATCAGCGGCTGGTTATCCAGTTCTGCCACCGAGCTATAGAGCGCTTTTGTCACTTCAATGCGCTCTGTTTTGGCCTGCCAGTAGGTTGTGATTGATGCCTCGGTCATGGCGCTAACCGTCGCGCCACGATGGTTCCGACAGGTGATTTCAATCCTGTCGGCAAGCGCTGCTAAATAACGTTCATTCAGGGCATAAACCAGAGATTCTTTGTGGGGAAAGTACTGGTACATCGTTCCTACGGACACGCCTGCCCGCTCGGCGACGCGAGTGGTGGTGAGACGATGTATGCCGTCCGCTACCAGAAGCTGAATGGTGGCTTCAAAAATAGCGTCCATCGTCACTGTTGCACGGGTCTGACGCGGCGTTCTGCGGGGCTTCAGGGAGGTGTGGCTGGAGATGGCCAAAAGCGAATTCCAATGCTGAAGATACTTCATATATTAACTCTTCACTGCATACGGAGGAAATATTGGATGAATGAGCAACGCATCGCTCTGGTTACCGGAGCTAATAAAGGCATTGGTTTTGAAATTGCGCGTCAGTTGGCGCAGGCAGGCGTGGTTGTCATCATGGGAGCTCGAGACTTTGGACGCGGTAACGCGGCTGCAGAAGTGCTGAAGACGCAAGGCTTGCCCGTGCAACACTGTGAACTCGATATCACCCGGCATGACAGTATTGCCGCTGCGGTTTCATCAATTAAAGCTGAATTTGGCAGGCTGGATATTCTGGTTAACAACGCCGGTGTATTTGATCATGCTGATGGTCCTCCGGGTAAGGCTGCCATCGAGGCAGTCCGTTATGTGATGGAAACGAATTTTATCTCGACCCTGGCAGTCACCCAGGCAATGCTACCGCTGCTACGGGCCGCACCTGTTGCCCGGATAGTCAACGTGTCGAGCTCTTTAGGTTCGCTTACGCTTAACGGTGACCCGACCTCCACATATTATTCCTCACAATTTATTGGCTACAATGCCTCCAAGGCCGCTCTGAACATGCTTACTGTTCAACTGAGCGAAGAGTTGAGGGACACAGGTATAAAAATAAATTCTGTCAGTCCTGGATTTGTAAAAACGGACCTTACGGGCTATGGCACAATGACGCCAGCAGAGGGGGCGCGGCTGCCGGTTAAATATGCCCTGGAAGGGGATGAATCCGGTGCGTTTATAGAGCCTGACGGCAAAACCCCTGGTAAATTGCGAGCCGGCAATATCGCAGTACTCTGTTTTCCGGCTCACCTGTCGAGCTTTCCTGGAGAGGATGTTTTTCTCATTTATAGTTATGAATTGTCAGCAGCCATTCGTGCAGCAAGGGCTTCATTATTGAAAAAACACAGACGACTGTCCGGTTTGAAAAATTAGTGACGAGGCAAGAAAGTAACAGCAGGATAGAAAAAACTGCCGATACCCGAGCACCGGATATCGGCAGTCTCACCGCCGGGAAAGCAGCGACCTAGGCCACAAGTGCCTGAGCTACCACCTCCATTTCCCGACTGTGATCTGTAGGATTTAAATGGCGACTTTAGCGTGTTTTTAGCCGCACGTCCTTGATTTCTATAGTACCACTGCCTTTGTGTTGAAAGCCAATAAAGCCTTGGCTCAATTGTTTGTCTTTCAGGATCGCGGTCACATTCCCATTGAGTTTTACCTCAATGGTGTCCCCCTGCAGCGTCAACTGATAATGATTCCACTTACCCACTGTGTCCTGAGTCGCTGTGACGGGCTGACGTTGTACGATAGCACCCGTGCGAAATTGAGCATTTTTGCTTTTATCCCAAATATTGGCTTCATAGCAGCTGTCGGCCTTAATCCGCTGTTCATCCTGACAGCGCATATACACCCCGGCGTTAATGTCATCACTGGGCTTGAAATCCAAATCCAGCACAAAATCACCGTAAGCCTTTTGGGTGATAAGGTAACTTTCACCTTTGCCACTGCTAATCAGTACACCGTCTTTTTCTGTCCAAGAAGAACCCGGCGTCACATCAACAAATTTCAGATCGGTCATGCCTGTTTCAGGAGCCATCTTAAAAAGATGGCCGGGCTCAAGTGCACTCGCTCCGGCCATTAATCCCAAACCAAGCATCAATAAACTTATTTGCAGTTTCATTACACACTCCCAACGGGCACCACTGTGGCAATGCCCGGAAAGTTATTCGTGGATAACCATATTAGTAATGGCAAGTTTTGCAGTCGCGTTCAGCAGTTTTCCCGTCATGACAAGCCCAGCAGTATTTGCCACTACTATGATCTTTCAGGGTAAAGCTGTAACGGATAGGCTCAAATAATGCCTCACCATCTTTGGTACTGTGACAGTCGTTGCAGGTGTAAAAGCCTTCCCGTGCGTGAGTTTCATAAGAAAACACCACGGCGCCCTTACCTCCGCCACCATATTGCCTATCTTGTCCGGCCGGGGTTGCCAGCGCTTGTGGCAACACCAGCCCAGAGGCAACCACAGCGGCCAACAGACCTGTATATGCTGTGGTAAATTTCATTACACCTCCTGCGTCAGGATGGCAGGATCGACGTTATTTACGTCAGCTACGCCTGTCAGCACCATGCTGGAGACCAGTTCGGTGTGGAAACGGTTGAATAGCATTTCAACCCCTTTTACGCCGCCGCCAAGGCTGGCGCGTAACATCGGACGTCCCACCAGCACTGCCTGAGCGCCACAAGCCAGCGCTTTAAGCACATCGCCGCCGTCACGCACGCCACCATCCACCAGAATGGGCATCTTATAACCACGGTCACGGACGGCTTTTACAATGGCTGGCAGTACATGCATGCTGGCCGGAGTGGAACTGAGAACACGGCCACCATGGTTGGAAACAATGATCGCGCCGCAACCTGCTTCGGCACACATCAGCGCTTCATCAACCGTCATGATACCTTTGGCAACAAAGGGGATTTTGGCGTAATTAACGATTTCCTTTAGCTTTTTCAGATCCTTGGGCTCCACAGTTTTACCGGGTAATGCCCGGGCTGCACGTCCCGCGGAGTCAATATCAATAGCGAAGAAAGGTGCCCCCGCCTGCTGCACAATATCCAGACGTTCAAAGATCTCCTGTTGGGTACGCGGTTTAATCTGTGCCACGGCACGGCCTTTGAACTCACTCACCACTGTCATGCGGCGTTTGTAAGTTTCCAGTGGATCACCGATACCGTCAGCTGCCCAGCCGAGGCAGCCAGCGTTGGCGGCGCCTTCAATAATGCCACGGGCGTATTTCTCTTCGGTCATCAGTTCGCCGTCAAACGCCAGCTTATTGGCCGCGCCCATGTTGTATGTCAGACCACCAGTGATACCAGTAAGAACTGGCATTGCCAGTTTTACACCAAGCAGGTTAATTTCGGTTTTCGGGTGAGAAATGTTGTGCACGGTACGCATGTTCAAACTCATGCCTTCGAATGCTTCAATATTGCGCACAAAGCTCTGGCGTTTACCGCCCATACCCGGAACGGATTCACCACAAGGCCCTTTACCATTACAGCGGCCGGCGCCCGCGATATCACAGGCAGCACAGGTATCCATGATCTTACGGGCATTACTGAGGACATCTTTGAGGTTTTTGGGTTCTTTAACATAACCGGCAACAGCTTTGGGGGCTTCCGCCGTAGCAGCGGCAGCCACTGCAATACCCTCTGCTGCATGGGCGGGAGAGGTTGCAGAAATGGCCAACGTACCAGCGGCAGCAGCCAGTGCTGCACCTTTAGTCAGAAACTCGCGACGATCCGCATTCAGCGCTTTGTTATTCATGTTTTGGTTCCTATGGTTGCTTATTAGCTCACGGCAGCCAATCTACCCCAGCGAACATTTTTCAGCGCAATAACAAAATGCAAAATCCGGCCAAAGATCCACTGTCTGGCAAAACTTTGATTCCCGCACATTGCTTTATGCATTTTTGCATAACGCTTTAGAACCAATAACTTAAATACCATTTTTGCAAGGTATATGCACAATTACTGACATTCTGTGAGTTCATTGGCACAACCAAACAAAAAGGCTGCCAATTACGGCTGTTGCCGCTTAAGGTAGCGGGGAGTTAAAAGGTGGAGCCAAGTAATGCGGGTGATGTGTGTAGTATGGCAATGGTTAAAATACCTTGGACTGTGGCTGACCATGGTTTTGCTTAGCGCTGCCGCACAGGCATCGCCACAAATCACCTTAAATGTGCACAGTAATACCCCGCCATTTGAGTGGCAAAATGAAAATGGTGAAGAAAGCGGCTTTAACGTTGAGCTGGCGCGTTATATTGCTCAACAACTGCATTACTCACTTAAAGTGAAACGACAAACGCTGAAGCAATCTTTACATTCAGTGACCAACGACCGCTGGCAGTTGGCCGTGATTGCGGTACCCGCCGGACGTCAGCTCGATATCAATACAGCATTGCCACTACTTCCCACCTATGTCAGTGCCTACAACCGGCGTGGTGAAGGCGATGCCGATACCTGGGAAGCCCTTAAAGGTAAAAGGGTTGCCATCAAACAGGCGTCGTCGGTAGCCATGTACCTGCTACAGTCGCCACAGGATTTCATCATGGTGCCAGTCGTGACCAATGAGCAAGGGTTTGCATTGCTAACCGCGGGTAAAGTGGACTATGTGGTGTCCGAGTTCTATTGCTCACGACGCATGCTGAGTAAATATCCACTAGCCAAAACTGCTGGCAAGCCGCTGCTTTACAGCCAGTTTTATCTCATCATGTCGAATAAAGACCCCGCCTTTGTCACTGCGGTCAACAATGTGATCAAGCACAGTTATAACAATGGTTACTTTGATGATTTATTGAATAAATGGGTGGGCTTCGGTAAAGAGAAAATTGAACTGGGTCAGGTACGCAGTGACTTTTTTCAGGGAGCACTGCTTACCGCCATCATCTCCAGCATGGGCATGTTGATTACGCTGTATATCAGCTTGGTGCTGCGGCAAAAAACCAAATCGCTGAAACAAGAACTGGTGAATCGCCGTAAGGCAGAAGCAGAGATAAAACGGGTGTCAGCACAATTTCATTCAGTGCTGGATGGTTTGCCCCACGGCGTGTGCCTGCTGGCACGGGACCAGCACTTGATTTGGCACAATGGTAAATATCCCTGGGTGTTACAACCGCAACAACTGGTTCAAGCACAACCGGCGCTGGAACTGGCGCAGTTGGTGACCGCCACTTTTACTGGCGAGGACTCGCAAAATTGCGAGTTTACCCTCGACAATAAACGTTGGAAGCTGCAACTGCACCGTATTTCGGAGGAAATGCTGGTGCTGTTTATCGAAGACTGTACCGAGCAATACGAGCTGAAACAGACTACCGAGCTGTCTGCCCGCTTAGCGTCTTTGGGTGAACTATCGGCAGGAATTGCCCATGAGATTAATAATCCGGTGGGACTTATCACTCAGTCGGTGACCCTGATGCGCGATCTGCTGGAAGATCTGCGACTGAGCAGTGCCGATGGTAATTCATCAACAACCGCGTTTAACACACTGATTGCCGAACTGGATTACAGTTGCGAGTCGGTGGACGATGCCGCGGCCCGTATCGGCCGTATTGTGCGCGATCTTAAAAATTTCGCCCAGCCTGGATTGGAGATGCACCCTAAAGCCGTCAGCATCAACAAAGTGGTGGAAACAGCGCTACGGCTGACCCATAACAACGTCAAACGGCTGCAATTAACGCTACAACTGGATGATTCACTGCCCAAGGTTGAAGGTGACGAACTGCAACTACAACTCGTGTTAGTCAACCTGATCCAAAATGCCTGCCTGGCGATGGACAAAGCCGAACCACAGTTGCAGATCTGTACCGGTGTTGAAAATGGCAGTATCTATGTCACGGTGGCTGATAACGGTTGCGGTATGGATCCACAAACATTGGCGCGCATCCGTGAACCCTTCTTCACCACCCGGCGCAGTCAGGGCGGCACCGGTCTGGGGCTATCTACCAGCAACAAGATCCTCGCCGAGCATCAAGCACAGTGGCAAATCCGTTCCCGTCCGGGAACGGGCACCGAAATGAAATTGTTGTTCAGGAGTATTGGATGAAACTGTGTCGTAATATTCTGGTCATCGATGACGAAACCCGTTGGCTGCGTACCATCGCCATGGTGCTCAATCGCCATATTCCCGAGGCTCAGACGCATACCTGTGAAAACAGCCGTCAGGCACTGCAACTGATCCGTGATCTGGATATTGCACTGGTGCTACTGGATCTGAATATGCCCTACCTGGACGGCCGCCAGCTACTGCGTGACATCCGCGAACACACGCCCTATGTCAGAGTGATTGTGGTGACCGGACTCAATGAAACCGAAGTTGCAGTGGAGTGTATGAAGCAAGGCGCCTATGACTTTATTGCCAAAACCAGCTCTACTGAGCAACTGTTGTTGTGTGTACGTCGTGCCATGGAGGTGATTACACTGGAGCGCAGTTATCACCGTATCAAGGATGGTTTTTTTAATCGTCGCAGCCTCAGCGCTTTTAGCGACATACTGACGACCGATGTCAAAATGCACGATTGCTTCACTTATGCGGCAACGCTGGGTGACAGCAATGACCCTATCCTGCTGGAGGGTGAAAGTGGAACGGGCAAACGTCTGTTCTGCCAAGCACTGCAACAACTGTTTTGTCCAGAAATGCCGCTGCTGGAACTGTCGTTGGCGGAGTTAACACTGACCCAACTGGAGCAGCGGCTGTTTGGCGACAGCGAACACCCCGGACTGTTACAGGCATGCGGCAACGGCATGTTATTACTGACACAATTGGAGGACGCATCACCTCAAATCCAAAGTGTTATCACCCGTTTGTGCCAACTGAAACGTTATTTTCCGCGCGGCTCGCTACGAGAGAAATCGCTAGCCTGTCGTCTGCTACTTAGCAGCCATCTGTCGCTGGAGCAATTGGAACAACAAGGATTTTCTCAGGGGTTGGTCTACACCCTACGCCCCCAGCGGATAAAACTGCCACCGCTACGAGAACGTCAGGCAGATATCGGTTTACTATTACAGCACTTTACCGAACAGGCCTGTCAGGCGCAGGGGCGAGATTATCTGGCGTTACCGCATGAACTGGCACAGCGTTTAGAACGCTATCTGTTCCCGGGCAATATCAGTGAGCTGAAATCCTTGGTATACAGTGCTGTCAATGTCAGCAGTGGTAGCGAACTGGCGATGGCACCATTTTTTCAGGTATTAGAACAACCCGCACAGTCGCCGCTAATACAACGCCTGACATTTCCAGAAAATCTGCCCACCATCGGCGAAGCCACACAACAACTGATCCATGAGGCGCTAATACGCACCAATAACAATCAGAGTGCTGCCGCTAAACTGTTGGGGATCACCCAAAGCGCCCTCAGCCGCCGATTGAGTAAATCCACCTAATAAAGCACAACTATCGCCTTTTAATTAATGCTATATTATCAACCACTAAATAAACATGTGTCACAAAAGTTACCAAAAACATTAAATCACAAGATAATTTGGATAACACGCACATTTACCCGTTAATGGCACAGTTAATATTAAACTCACCCTAGTAACAAAAAATAATATAAGTATATGTAATTAATAA
>NZ_JAFNJD010000062.1:0-15291 GCF_017368415.1 Shewanella sp. 4t3-1-2LB | reverse complement strand
CAAACACACAGGGGAAAACATCGAACGTGAACACTTAGGAGATAACAGTTAAAGTAAGCTTGCGTTAGGGAGCAAGGTGTTCACGTTCAATCAGAATAGCCGTTCAACTTCGCCGGAATACGCAGCGCTTCTGGATTCCCGATTTTCACTACTAAAAACCTCAATAAAATCAGATTGGTAATCTTGTTATTGGTCGCCGTATACACATTGGTTCACTCTCGTAAAATATCTTGCGAAAACGCCACTTAGACTCAATAACTTCACAAAACCGCAAAAAATATCTCCTATGATATTAGCATCAGACTAAGCTCTATTAACGGAGCAAAGTATTGAAAGGGAGCATTCATTATGAAGCGTAACATCAAGTACGGTTTGATGGCTAAAGGTTGCAAAGTCCCGCAGGGTTACTTCCTTAATGGTTTTTTTTATGAGCGTGCATCCAACCATGGCGCAGCCCAGGGATTTGTAGATGAAAAAGGTTTTTTTTACAGTTCAAGTAATGGGCATCATCTCAAAAGCGGTAGACCGACAGCTAAAATCGAAGGACTCACCTACATTCGCCTAGCGGATGTTGCCGAGTTTGATTTAGTGATGTTTGATGCCTGAACAAGACTCATATTGCTGCCAAAATAAAAGACTAGCGTAATGATATATGGTCATTTTAACCACCTACTTTAGTAGGTGGTTATCGTTTGAAAGGACTTCTCTCGGTTTTGTTTGAACATTGCAAAGCTTCGCAGCACCAACGACTGGGCCGGGGCGGTTTAAGGCATTTAGTTTGCTGGTGTCTTGAGACCGTCAATAACTGACGGTCGCGATAATTACTGACTATCTCGCGAGGTAGCCTCCATCTATAGGGTATATTCCACCTGTACAAAATGACGCCTTTTCTGACAGTAAGAACATGACAAATTCGGCTACTTCATCCATTCTTGCCATCCTTGCCATGGGGTGGCTGTTGGCGAAATTCCTTAAAATTTCTTCAGGAAGTTCATTAACGCGTGAAGTGCTCACATATCCTGGTGCCACTGCGTTAACCCTGACACCTTTACAAGCAAACTCTAAGGCCGCAGACCTAGTTAAGCCAATAACGCCATGCTTTGCAGCTGTGTACGGTGCGAGTCCGGCAATCCCCACCAACCCATTTACGGCTGACAAATTAACAATGGCGCCACCACCGGACTTTAACATTTCCGGTATCTCATATTTCATACAGTAAAAAACACTACTCAATGAGTTAGCTATGACATTTTCCCAATTGTCTTCCGTTTGTTCGGTTACGTTTCTATTGTGTTCCCCGGTAGTCCCAGCATTGTTAACCGCATAATCGAGCCTTCCGAAATGACTGACTGATCCATGTATTAACTGGCAAACTTGCTCAGGTTTTGAAACATCACACCCGATACCTAAGGCTGTTTGCCCATCAGCTGACAATGAGCGTGCTTTTTGTTGGGCTTTTTGCAATGACCTTGACGCAATGATGACTTTGGCACCATGTTGATGTAGCCGTTCTGCAATTGCTTCACCTATTCCAGTGGTGCTCCCTGTAACTAATGCAACTTTTCCTTGAACATTCATATCGGCCCCTGTAAAAACATTCTGGTTTGTGTTTACAGAAGCATATAAATGGGGCGTGACAGTTTTTGTCAGTATTCTTGTCCAATACTCATGCCTTCAGCCTTTCTCCACCTATTCAGTAGCACGGATCTTCTTTCGTCATATTTTGCATCCATTGGCGAAAAATCTATGATCCTGTCAGTCCTAAAGTGTCGAAAATCATTCCGCATTTCACACCATCCAACAAGTAACCAACATGAATCCATGTAGGCTAGGGCGATAGGCCATATAGTGCGTGAAGACACGGTGCTTTTCTTATCTATGTATCTAAGTTTGGCTTTGCTACATGTATTGATTGAACAACGTATATCACGGAAGAATTTTTCTCTTGTGTTATCAGGCCCAGTTATAAGAGATTGATATTCAATGTGTTCACGTAGATTATCGGGAATAACAGCATGTATCTTGGCGATAGTGTTCTTCGCGATTTTTTTGAAATCTGGATCGGTGTTCTGACAGACCCAATTTAAGCCGAGTGTTAAAGCGTTTATTTCGTGTGCCGAGAACATTAACGGTGGTAGGTGGTAGTCAGATTTAATGATGTACCCGATACCTGCTCCGCCTTCTATATGTACTCCTTGTTGTTGTAGCTCTGATATATCTCGATATACCGTTCGCACACTGACGCTTAATCTCTCAGAAATTGTCAATGCAGTGACTGGGTATCTATGAGCCCTTAAAATTTCAAGCAATTCAAGAAGTCTTTTAGTTCGGCTCATACTAATAGTTCATCGATACAGAAAACACCTGATATGATGCCATAGTGATTTGACTGAAAGGACAAACATCGTACACCACATCAGTTTCATTCTGCATATCCCTATCGTTTCCTAACCTAATTTTTGAATGAGCGTTAAGTATAAAATATACATATCATCATTTTTCTTTAATTTTTTTGTCATTATGTCTCGGTAAATTGGCCGACCAAGTTTAACCCAAATAACCTCCTACCTACTTTATTATGAGGCCTCATAACTATGGTCACCAAATCATGTGCTAAGGTATTCGTTATCAGTGCAGTTGCTTTAGCCCTTGCCGCTTGTAACTCTTCTAGCGAAGACAAGACCGCCACATACACTAATCCGGGAATGCCAACGGGGAGCTCGGCACCACAAAGTGTCGCTGAGCCCGTTCTATCCGGCAATGCAATTGCAGTGGTGGATGGTAATCTTCCAGTTACTAATAATAATGGCAATATTGTCGCTTTTGAGCCTTCTGTAAGTCCTTTAATTCAAATCTTGAGTGGTTTTGACGATATTTGGTATGCCGGAGATGACATCTGGGCAATGGCAGGTTCTTCCGAATCCAAGGCGATTGCTGAAGGGTATGAGTCATACCCTGGGGTTGTGGGGGGCGGTACTAACAGCACGTCTTATGCTATACCCTTCAACTTTAGTCATGAACAGATCCGCAACAAAAGTGTCTGGCAGGAAAACTTTAATTATGTAAAACAACTCGTTGAAAAATCAACCAAGGCTGAAAAAGTGGCGGCCTATTTGGATGATCAACGTGATAAAGGCTTCAGCATCTCTTCTGGGCTGGGCCCGATGACCGCAGACTATCGTAGTGGTGCGAATGCGACTTCGTCCTATAGCGTGAATGCTAATGGCGATGTCGTGTTGACTGACGCTGTGAGTGGTGTGGCCAATGTACTTGATATCGAAAACATCAAGTACAATGGCGATCTCTATGAGCATTTAGCGAATTCAACTAGGACCGGTTTTGGTTCTACGTCAGTTGACGGTAACGCGACGGAACTGAGTGATGTCGTGACACTATTGCAAATGGTTGCTGCTTATGGTGCGTCTACCGAAGCCCCTAAATACCATTTCCAGTCTCCCCGACCATGGCGAATTAATGCCGACGATTACAGCACCGTTAACTTTAATGACCCTTCGGCCACTATATATAGCACCATCACCAACTTTGACGTGCTAGAAGAAGACGCATGCCTTGGGCTTGATGGTCAATCAGTTGATGCTTACAAATATTACGAACGGCCGGTCAATCCTATTGTGCTACCCATTACTGGTTTGTTGTGCGCAGCGCGAACAACATACTATGGGAAAGACACTGACAATGATGGTGTGCCTAACAGTTACAGTGAATTCGAAGGTGACTCAAAGACTGCGGTAAATAGCCTCCCAGCGTTATATTCAAGTCGAGCAAAAGATGGCGCATTCCCTAGCGGACACACTGCTGAAGCATTTGACCGTGGATTGATTTACGCCTATGCCATCCCCGAGCGCTTTGCCGAAATGGTGGCGCGTGCGGGGGATTTGGGGACTGACCGTATCATTGCGGGGATGCACTCGCCATTAGATGTTATTGGTGGACGTACTATGGCAACCGCCATTGCGGCAGCTATGCTCTACGATACTAACAATGCCCCCGCGGCAGAGGCGGCAGTGGCACAAGCACAGCAATACTTTTTGTCCAAGGCCAAAACGGCCGGTTACAACACCATCTATGACTATGCCCACTGTACAACTGATGAGACTAACCCCTGTAGCTTAGCCGACCAATATGCTGACAAAAAAGCGATGAAAGCGCGTTATCGCCAAAGTATGACCTATGGCTTCACGCCTTTGGCTGAAGAAAGTACAGCACCCGAAGTACCAAAAGGTGCAGAAGTGCTTCTAAAAACGCGTTTCCCATATTTGGATGCCAACCAGCGCCGCCAGATTTTAGCTAGCACTGAAATTGCTTCGAATTATCCAGTTATCAACAAATCACGTGGTTGGGGCCGCCTCAATTTGGTTGATGCGGCAGATGGCTACGCCGCGTTTGACAGCAATGTGTCGGTATACATGGATGCTAGCCGCGGCGGCTTTAATGCTGTTGACCGTTGGATGAATGACATTTCCGGCGATGGACGCCTTGAGAAAAGTGGCAGTGGTGTACTTTATCTTGGTGGCGATAATAGTTATCGCGGTGGTACTGTTGTTGAACAAGGTACCTTAACCGCTGCGTCAGCTTCTGCTTTCGGTAGCAACACGCTTTATCAAAATGGCGGTACTGTAAGGGTGTCGATAGCCGATGGGGCTGAAAATGCTTCAGCAGGTGGCTTAACGGTTACCGATTTTGTGATGAATGGTGGGGTATTGACGCTTGATCTCAACCGCAATGCACAGCTCAATGCGACCCAAGGTATTTATCTGTCTGGAGACAGTTTGTCACTCAATTTACAGGTTCCAACATTGGCTAAGGCAACGAGTTATACGGTACTTAATAGCCAGCATCTGGAAGGCAAATTTGCTGACGGCAACATAAGTGCCAAGGATGCGTCTGGTTCCTCGTATGACGTGGCGGTGGCTTACACCGATACCTCCACTACCGTTACTGTAACACCTAAAAAATAGTCCATCAGTCAGCCCCATGAAAATGGGGCTGACTTCTATAACTATATGAGTTTTAAGAACTAGATATTGGCATGTTCCCACAAGACAGGCAAAACTAAAAAAGCATTGTCTGGATAATCTAAGTCAGTGTTGCTTTTATACTGGTGCTAAGACATTAATTGGCGACAAACTGAAACCCCCTTCAAGTGTTACTGGATGATCTCCAGAATATTTAGCATTAAAATGCATGATGACTTGTGTGTTCCGCGGTGATGGACGTTGTATACAGGGAGTTATCGCGTGCTAGGCCAATATTTTACCTTATCAACAGAATTAACTATGACCGGGCGACAGCAGCTATTGCTGACGGTGCCGCAACAGTTTAGCGATTTTGTACTGTTAGACTTCGCCAGCTATCCATTATTAGAATGGGTAGTGTGCGAACGAATTACGCCAAAAATGCACAATTTAGTGCGAAAGCAACCCTTCTTGCAGTTGGATGTGTTGGACTCCGTTGACAACCTGCCGCTGTCAGCACCGATTTCTCGCAGTTTGGGGCAGGGATTCAGGTTATATATTGCATCGGGTATCAGCAGTGGTAAGGCTATAAGTACCCTGCGCCAGGGCGTGACAATCGAAATCGATTGTGCTGTTGATATCTGTTTTAGCTTAAATTCCCACGTGTTTGAAATTCTGCCGCTTGAACATGATCGGCGCTTGATACAGCAACCCCAGGTGCTTAATCGTGCGCGTGATATACTGGCACAGGTTCCTGACTATAATGCGGGTGCTGTGGAGCTGGCTGTGCAGTTGTCTGAAATTTTGCTCACCAACCGCCAGCTTAAACGTTATCAGCAAAGGATGGCGCTAGAATTGTCCGCAGAGGCTGCTGACGAATTGTTGCAACTGCTGGAGCACCTAGAACAGAAACAACAGTGGTTAGGACACTGTTACAATCAGGCGCTAAACCGCCATAGTTATCGTTACAGTGCTAACCAGATAGCTGACGAGCGCTTGCTGCGGATGCTGGAGTGTTATGAGTCACTGGCCCCGCCGGAGCTGGTGGCAATGGTGGCTGCACTTACTGGCGATGAGAGTGAACACTAGACTCACACCAAAGAGAATATAAATGAGTTATGAATGCCCAATATGTCGAGAGGCATTAGTATTGGAACAAAGGCAATGGTGCTGTCAGCAGCACCATTGTTTTGATGTGGCAAAAGAAGGATATGTGAATCTGTTGCCCGTCAATAAAAAGAATTCGCTAACCCCGGGCGATAATCAACAGATGATGGCCGCCAGAAGATTATTTCTGCAAGCTGGGTTTTATCAGCCACTCAGCGATAGGATAAATACCTTAGCGGTGACGCTTCATTTGGATAAGCCGGATATCCTTGATATCGGCTGTGGTGAAGGCTACTACAGCCAGCGGTTACAACAGGCAACTGATGGAAAACTGCAGGGGATGGATATTTCTAAAACGGCCGTCCGTTACGCGGCAAAACGTTATCCGCAATTACAGTTTTGTGTCGCCAGTGCTTTTGATATGCCCTTTGCAGCAGACAGTTTTGATCTGATGCTGAAAATTTTTGCGCCAGTAGCGGAATCTGAGTTACGAAGAATTTGCCGACCCGGTGGTTACTATCTCAGTGTCACCGCGGGGCCAAAGCATCATTATGCTCTTAAACAGATTATCTACGCTGAACCGAGAGAGCATCCGCTACAGAGTGGGCAACTTGAAGGGTTTATTTTGCAACATCAAGAGCGGTTACAGTGGCAGTTGCAGACCCCGCCCGGTGAACTCAGCAGTAGTTTTTTACAGATGACGCCTTATGCATGGAAATTTTCCAATGAACAGAAGCAGAATTTGACGCAGCAAGGTGTAAGTTGCGAGCTTGACTTTTTCATTGAACTGTTTCAACGACAGGCATAAGACAAAAGTCGTATTGAGAAATTTAAAATCTGCCTAAATGCGCATATTTTAAAGCTGTTTCAGCGAAGTAAGTTGACTTATTTATGGAATGATTTATAGTCAGGGAGGCTTGAAAGTTGGGCTTATTTTTATGTGTTCAAAACGACTTGTTCGTCCTGTAAGCATAAATAATACCGGCATTTTCAGCTCCACCGCCGTAAAGGCTTAGTATTGTTTTTGTTACAGGATTAAGACTATGTCTCAAGTAACTGGTGTTGTTAAATGGTTTAACGCTGACAAAGGTTTCGGCTTCATCGCTCAGGAATCAGGTCCAGACGTATTCGTACACTTCCGTGCTATCAACTCTGAAGGTTTCAAAACTCTGGACGAAGGTCAGAAAGTTTCTTTCACCGTTACTCAGGGCCAGAAAGGTCCACAAGCTGAAAATGTAACTATTATCAGCTAATTTAATTTCTTTATAAGAAATTCGAAAAAAACGCGGCAATTAGCGCCGCGTTTTTTTATATCTAAGTAGTATTTTTATGACCATTTTTTCCCGCATTCAATGGTATTTTTTAAGACACTACACGTCTGTATTTCAAAATAAAAAACATCAGCTTTTAGCCAACTAGATTGACAACACACGGCAATGATATTATTACGGCTTTGATTGATCTGTATATTTTCCATAACCAAAACGTTTAATATCCTGTTCACTAGCCCCTTCGTGGCATTCACCCCGTAATTCGGCCCGATCTCGCAGTACTAAGCGCTCCAGCTCATAGTAGCCATCGCGGCAATATTGGTTTGATTCGAGTGTTTTTTGTAGGCCGATTTCCAGTTCCTGCGTCATCTGTTTATTCTCAGCCCCATCTCGACGCCCCATGCGCTGAGGGCGCATATCCTCCTGGGGTTGCGAGCGTGAACGCTGATGCTCGGTGGCATCCATATTAGGTTGTGGCCGTTGTCGGCGATTGTCTGTTTTAACGGCGGTAACGCTGTAGGTAAACAGCTTCATACCATCACTTTTGATTTCTGCTTGAAAATTGTCGGTCACCTTACCAGCAAATTGCTCTGGATCTGGGGTACTAGAGCAGGCAGACAACATCAGGGATGCCACAGGTAGCAGCAATAATAGACGCATAGAATGTATATTCCTTGATAACTGGATAAGGATTATGACTCTTGTAAGCTGTTATTAGTTCGAGATTTATTCTGTTTTATTACCAACGTGCCTGCCAGCTTGTCATGCCATCCTTGTTTTCTGGGATCAAATGCCACCCACAGTAATCCCAAACATAAAGGTAGTGTTGCTGGAATATATGCTAGATATCGAATGAGCCACTGACGCATACTAGGTCTACCGCCACTGTTAGCATCAATGATTGCGGCTTTTATCAGCATTTTCCCTGGGGTTGCAGAACGATAGCGCCAAAACAGTAATACCAATACCGGTGGCAATAGATAGTTGATCACCAGATCTGCCGGGCCATGAATTAGCGAATGGTCATTAACAAGCTTATCGCCATATAACCAAAAGGTTAATGGCAGCGTTACCAGCAAAATCAGCAGAACATCCAGCATGGTCGCTGCGAAACGTTCCCAGAACCCAACATACTGATAATTTTCGGTTATTGCTGCCATAGTCATTCCAACATCAGTTTGTACTTAAATTTAACTGGGCCTGCGCCGCTGTTTTGCTTAACTTAGTCTTGCTATCTAGCAAAAAAACTCGCTCTGGCGCCACGGCTACGGTGTCTACCAAATAGGCTTTTACTGCCTGGCTGCGACGTTGAGCCAGATTTCCTAAATCAGCATCGGTAATTGTTTCTGCATTTAGCAGCTGATTATAGAGACCGATGTGCCACAAGGTTGTCAGTTTGTCGTTATCAACTTTTCCTTTATCGTCAGTCGCCGCCTTTGCGGCTTTGGCTTTTTCGCTTACTGGATCAACATTGAATTGCTTTTGATAAAGTGCCAGTAGCGCTTCCGTTAGTTTGCCCGATGCCGGTATACGGCTGGCACTGAAATCAGCAGGTAAATTTTCGAGCCCACTTTGTTGCAGCAGTTGTCTTTGTAGTTTGCGTTCAGCCAGTGCTTGGCTGTCTTGCTGCGGATTTACCGATGCATCGATGCTTAATGTCAGTTTGGGGCGTTCATTAAGTGCGCTAGCGAGTTTTTGTAATTTATCCTGTTCGGCTTTGGTGAGTTTTGCTGAACCAGCATCAAACGCCACCAGATTTAACTCTTCGTCACTGCCTAATAAATTGGCTAGGAATGAAAAAGGCGCGGTGACAGCTTTGGTAATGACATTGGTCAACGCGGAAAGGATAATGCCGCCAAAACTGAAATCTGGATTATCCAGATCCCCAGACACCGGCAAACCCAGATCAATCACACCATGTCTGTCCTGCAGTAAAGCAATAGCTAAGGTTACTGGCAGACTTGTGGCCAATTTCGAGTCAGTCGGTTTCCCAAGTTTTAATTGGTCAATAACGACATGGTTATTGCCTTTAAGCTGGTTATTTTGTAGTTGATAATTTAATGACAGTGTCAACTGCCCCTTATCAATGTAGTAGCCAGCATAAGTGCCTGAATACGGGTTCACTGTGGTAAGTTCTACACTTTTAAACAGTAACTTTAAGTCAAGATAAGGTTGTTGCAATAATGGATTGATCTCTCCTTTAAGTGACATTGGTGCATACCGGTCGATTTTACCGGCAATATCAACGGAGGCTTTGGTTCCTGGAACAGAAGACAAGCTACTGATTTTCCCATGTAACTGCTCTATGCCTGTCGCAAAGTTTGGTGTCAGTGAGTTATCGGCAAAATAAGCGGAGCCATTGTTAACATTGATGCTGGCAACTGTGATTTGCAGTGGTTTCGGTGTTACAGCCTCAGCTGTTGTTGGTGCTGCGGCGACTATTTCTGCTGTGGTTTTTATCTCTGTGTCATCTGGCGTGGCGGGCGCTTGTTTGACCAGTAATTTGCCGATATTGGTTGAGCGATCTTCATTAATCGTGACTTTGGCATAGGGTTTTTCCAGTGTGACGTTACCGAGCGTCAGTTGCCGCTTGTCGGCATCAAAATCCACTGAATCAATAGCAAGTTGCTGCCATTTGAGCAGTGGCCGACGTTGCTGTAAATCTCTAATTTCTAGGTCACTGAGGTCAACATTGCCTTTATAGCTAGCATGACCAGCCGCATCGGCACTAAAATCGCCGCTACTGCTGACTTCACCTTTAGGCAGCTCAATATTCAGATAATGCGCCAAGTACGGCTGCAATTGATTTAACCGCAATTTGCTTAATGTCAGCTTGCCAGTCGCTTGCTTAGCGGATAGATCGATACTGCCTTCGCTACTGAAATTGCCGCCACTCTCTGTGGCATTATTCTGCGATATGTCCAGCGACATCTGATAGCTCAATGGTGTCGTCAGTTGACTGTCGATGTTTCCTGTTTGGAGCATCAATGGGTATACGCGCCAATCAATCCCCTCGCTTAGCTGCTGCTCGTGCACATTGATATCTGCATTCTTGAGATTGAACGCCGCAAGCTTAACCTGCCATTTAGTCGTGGACGTGTGCTGAACGCTTGTTGTTGCAGGCGGTGCGGGTTCTGTGGTGTTAGGAATAAATAGTGGCACTAACGCCAATCCATGTTGATCAAAACGGCTTTGCATCCATAAACCATCAACAGTGACATCTGCAATATTCACTTGCTGTTGTTGGCTGGTTAACTCAATGTCATCTAGGCGAAGTGTTGCAACTTTAACGACGGGAGTTTTTCCATCCGTAAATTGCACATTGCTAACGGTGACAAAGGTATTATCAAGGCGATAAGACAGCGGTTGGTCCGGTGCTTGAGCGAGGGCATAGTGGGTTTTTAATGACACGGCACCATCAGCCAACTGTGCTTGCAGCATAGGCTGCACATAACCCCAAAATGGCGGCAGTGTGATGTTGTTAAGTTGTAACTGACCATTAATCTGTAATGGTTGTAATGACAACTGTCCATCAGTTGTTAGGGTTCCTTGATCTTGCCCATTGAATGATAACCGGTACTGATTTGGCTGGTTTTCTACGTTGTCCTTGACCAGCGTATTACGTGTCCCAAAGTTGTGCACAGTGAAATTGATATTGTGATAACTAAGGTTCGCCTTGGCTGTTGTATCCGAAAATTGCAAATTACTGTTGGACAATGCCAGTGTCTGGATTCGGAAGTCGGGCAGGGGAGCATTATCTGCCCGAGACGTCGTTTGGGTGGTCGCCGGGCTTTGCAAACGAGCGATAATATCATCAAAGTTAAAGCTAATATTACCTTTGGCATCGGCGGTGCGTATGACCTGGCCCGTTAACCCCGTCAGTTGCAGATGATCAACACACCAAGCGCGGTTAAACAGCGATTGCCACAGGTTAAACTCGGCATCTGCGTGTGTCAGTTCCAGTAAGGGGGGAGCGGATTTCCCTGCGATGACTAAATTATCGAGCTGCACTCGCAGCAAAAAAGGGTTGATCTTCAAGTCATGTACAGACACTTGACGGCCTAACAACTGCGTTAGTTTTTCGGGGGCAACTGCGCGAACAACGACGGGCGTGATGACACCAAGTAAAAAAGCATAGCAGAGGTAAATTATTGATAACCAGCCAGCGATTTTTAAGAGCTTGGGTGCCTTTCTATACGCCGCCACCATTCCTTTGAGCCTGGATAATATCATGAGTGCTTCCCGACACAGTAAAAACGAAAAAATGTTAACCTGATCATTGTACTGCGTTTACTGAGATAGTGGTATGTAACCGTAAATAAAGGCCGTTAAAGTGCCACGATGATTGAAGCTGCCCATCAAATAGTTGGGGACTTTTATCCGTAACGCGCTGTTGCTAACATTAGCCACATCAGTAATTCAGGAGAGTTGACGTTGAAGCAGGCACTGACAAAAACGGCCATTTGGAACATGAGTGTTATTACCAATCTGTTGGCATTGTTGTTGATTGTTGTAGGTGGCACCAGTGGTAATAAGGTGATTTGGAATATAGGCGTGTTTGCCTTGTCTGGCGCAATTACTAATTGGCTTGCGGTATATATGCTGTTTGAAAAAGTACCAGGATTATATGGCTCAGGAGTAATTCCGGCGCGGTTTGAAGCCATCAAACAGGCCATTGCGAATCTGATGATGGAGCAATTTTTTACTGAGGTGAATATTGATAAGTTCCTGTCACATAAGGGCGATGTACCATTACTAGATGTTAAGGCTTTGCTTGGCAAACTGGATCTAGCACCGGCTTTCGATGCGTTGCTGGCAACCGTGGCACAATCGTCATTTGGCGGTATGTTGTCGATGTTTGGTGGCACTGATGCTTTGATGCCACTAAAGCAGCCTTTTATTGAGAAAATGCAGCTGTCGCTGCAAGAGATTGCCAACAGCGAAGAGTTCAGCGAATTGTTGCGGCAGGAACTGGAAAAGCCAGGCGTAGTGGCGGATATGCGCGGTCAGATCCTGCAGATAGTGGAGCAACGACTGCAGGAGCTAACACCTCAAATCGTGAAAGAGATGGTGCAACAGATGATCCGTCGTCATTTGGGCTGGTTGGTCGTTTGGGGTGGGGTCTTCGGTGGGCTTATTGGCCTGTTGAATGCTTTGTTCTTAGGGTAAAGGAGTTAAGATGCCACATCTTGTCATTGAATATGCCGCAACGCTACAACAGCAGCTAGATATCCAAACGTTGGTTCGCAATGCCCATCAGGGGGCAATCAACAGTGGGTTGTTTAATCCCAATGCCGTAAAAACTCGGGCTTATGCCTGTGACAATTACGTACTGGGAACCGGTCATGTAAGCAACTTCATTCATATCCGCATCAGTATTATGCCGGGGCGCACTGACGAACAGAAACAACAGCTAACGCAAGCTGTCTGGCATTCCATTGCCGCGCTGGTAGACAATGTAGATTGTGTCTCGTTGGAAGTGGCTGAATTGCACCAACCGAGCTATCTTAAACAGGAACGTTAATATTCGAGGCAGGATGCGTGTGAGTCGTGAATCGGTAGTGGATAAATCAAGCGTGGCGGCAACGGCACTGGCTTCGCCCTGTGTTCGTAATTGTTGCCTTGATCATCAAGATGTGTGTTTAGGCTGTGGTCGGACCTTAGATGAAATTCTAGCTTGGCACGACGCCAGTGATGCGCTCAAACAACAGATCTTAAAAAACTGCGAGAAACGGCAAGGGCTACGGTCAACGTCTTACCGTTAAAACAAAAAGGCACTCCCGCTGAAGTGCCTTGCTTTTGCGCAAGCAAGCCATCAATAGGCTGCAGTATGTACCGAACGTACCGCACGGCCTGAAGGGTCGATGACCCCTTGCAGGCTGGCATCCCAGGCTAATGCTTCTGGGGTAGAGCAGGCGACAGATTTGCCTCCAGGAACTGTTTTGGCGGCGGATTCCAATGGAAATCTCTCTTCAAAGAAACAGCGGTAGAAATAGGCTTCTTTGGTATCGGGCGTATTGTAAGGGAAGCGGAAATGCGCATTTGCAAGTTCCTTATCGTCAACTACGGCGGCAGCATGCGCCTTCAAACCGTCAATCCATGAATAACCCACACCGTCACTGAATTGTTCTTTCTGACGCCATGCCACTTCCGCAGGCAGCATATCCTCGAATGCTTCACGCAGAATGTGCTTTTCAATCCGGCCGTTTTTCGACATTTTAGCGTCAGGATTGAGGCGCATTGCAACGTCCATAAACTCCTTGTCGAGGAAGGGAACTCGCGCTTCCAAGCCCCAGGCTGCCATTGCCTTGTTAGCGCGCAGGCAGTCATATAGGTGCAGCTTATCTAATTTGCGAATTAGCTCTTCGTGGAACGCCTGGGCATTAGGTGCCTTGTGGAAGTACAGATAGCCCCCAAACAGCTCATCAGAACCTTCACCAGATAACACCATTTTGATCCCCATGGCTTTAATTTTTCGAGCCATCAGATACATGGGTGTGGCAGCGCGGATAGTAGTAACATCATAGGTTTCAAGGTGATAGATCACGTCTTTAATCGCATCCAGACCTTCTTGGAAGGTAAAGTTGATCTCATGATGGATAGTGCCAATCGCATCGGCCACTTTTTGGGCGGCAATCAGATCTGGTGCACCTTTCAAGCCCACGGCAAAAGAATGCAACTGTGGCCACCAAGCGCCTGACTCATCATTGTCTTCAATGCGTCGCTTGGCGTAAGTTTGGGTGATGGCGGAAACAACAGAGGAATCTAAGCCACCCGATAGCAACACGCCATAAGGAACATCTGACATTAATTGGCGTTTAACTGCGGCTTCCAGCGCTGCTTTTAATTCCTCTTTGCTAGCAGGATTGTCTTTTACCGCATCGTAATCGCGCCATTCCCGTTGATAATATTTCACTGGCTCGCCACCACTGAGTAAATATTGCCCTGGGGCAAACACGTCAACGGTTTTGCAAACGGGCATCAGTGCTTTCATCTCTGATGCCACGTAGAAGTTACCTGCAGCATCGCGGCCGGTGTACAGCGGAATAATGCCGATATGATCCCGACCGATGAGGTAGCGGTTCAATTTCTGGTCATACAACACAAAGGCGAAGATACCGTTGAGCATGTCCAGAAATTCACAGCCATATTCCTGGTATAGCGCCAGGATCACTTCACAGTCGGAGTTAGTCTGATAGCGGTATTTATCGCCCAATTTAGCTTTCAGCTCTTTGTGGTTATAGATTTCACCATTAACGGCCAACACCAGTGAATTGTCTTCGCTATAAAGTGGCTGCGCGCCGTGTTCAATATCAACAATGGCTAAGCGTTCGTGCGCCAGAATCGCGTTATCTGAGGTGAAAATTCCAGACCAATCCGGGCCACGATGGCGCATTAATTTAGACATCTCCAGTGCGACCGAGCGTAACGCTGACGCATCGGACTGGATATCAAGAATGGCAAAAATAGAACACATACAAAACAACTCCCCACAGTCCCCAAATCATTGCTGGTCACTGTGCCATCATTCAGGATAAAAGCCAAGCGTGATTTTTGTCGAAAAATCTAATAAATGCCATTTTATATGGCGATGATCTAGGTTATTTGCTTTTAAAAATAAATATTAATTATTATTTTGTGATAATTTTTGACTAATTTACATTTTTAGTTGTGCAAGCAAGAACTCTGTTAGTGAAACAACATCCTCGCAGAAGAATTTTGAGTAGCACAACACTTGCGTAACTGGCTGATGAATATGCAACTTTGGTCATATTTTACCGATAGGATAACAATGGAAGTAAATCGCAGTGTAAAAAACCACCTTCTGAAGAAGGTGGCTTTGTGATTACCCCCTAAAAGGGGGCCTTCTATACAAGAGCAAGCTCAGCTTGCTCTTGTTTTTCGACTCTTTCTTGATGGCGGACATACCTGCGAAT
>NZ_JAFNJD010000061.1:0-15316 GCF_017368415.1 Shewanella sp. 4t3-1-2LB | reverse complement strand
TTATATTGAGATGTTTTACAACCCGAAACGACAGCATAGTTCCAATGATGGACTATCACCGTTAGAGTATGAACGTCAGTATTTTAATGAGGCTAAAAGTCGTCTAGTGAAGTAGTGGCGATTCAAAGCGATGCATAAGCGTATCGTGGTTTATTTCTGCGCGGCGGAGTTCCCAGAGAGACGTGAAATTGGATACAGCCTAGTCCTTGCTAAGTCAGGGGATGAACAACTTACACTATTTGTTGGGCGGCATTCTTTGCTAACAACATAAGCCGTTGTCACATGCTGAGAGAAAAACTGTAATTCAAAACTTGCGTGTTTGTTTTATTGAATGGGATCAACCCTATGAGGGGAGCCCTTGTGCGCGGCAGCTAGGCTGTGGTGTCGTCTGAGATAATTTTGGTGTGAACGTATATGAACAATTATTTTGACAGCCCATTTAAGGGAAAACCTCTCACAGAGCAGGTCACAAACCCCAATATCAAGGTTGGCCGTTATAGCTACTATTCAGGTTATTATCATGGACATTCCTTTGATGATTGTGCTCGCTACCTTCTGCCAGATCGCGATGATGTTGATAAATTGATCGTTGGAAGTTTTTGTTCCATAGGAACCGGTGCCGCCTTTATCATGGCCGGGAATCAGGGTCACCGATATGATTGGGCTACATCGTTTCCCTTTTTCTATATGAGTGAAGAACCTGCATTTTCGGGAGCCGTTAATGCTTACGAGAGTGCAGGCGATACTGTGATAGGAAGCGACGTGTGGATTGGCTCAGAAGCAATGATTATGCCTGGTGTAACGGTGGGGCATGGCGCGGTAATTGGTAGCCGGGCAATAGTAACCAAAGATGTTGAGCCATACACAATTGTCGGCGGTAATCCCGCCAAGGTGATAAGAAAGCGTTTTTCAGAACAGGAAATTTCAATGTTGCTAGAGATGCAATGGTGGGATTGGCCGTTAGCGCAAATTAAAGAAGCAATGCCTCTTTTGTGTTCGTCTGACATTGCCGGTCTTTTCCATTTTTGGCAGCGTACAACTGCTGGGTAAAAGCGGCTGTTGTTCCTGCGGGTGGTGATGGCCTATTCACGTCAAAGCCTGTGGTGTTGGCACTTTAACGTGAGTGCTAGCGTCGCTATGAATAGTGTTTATTTTCAGCACAGGTTTTATGGGTAATGTTGGCTTTATTTCCCCGAAGTAAATCAGGAATCAACGCTCAGCCGTTAGTGCCAGAATCGTAACCGCAGCGGTTTTGCCAGACGCAGAGCCGCAAGCTAGGACACAAAGAGGTGGATTTTGATTAGCCATATTGACCATATCGTGTTGACGGTGGCGGATATAGAACGTTCGGTGCGCTTCTATAACTGCGTGCTGAAGATGGAAGAAGTCACATTTGCCAATGGCCGTAGAGCCGTCAAGTTTGGAAATCAAAAGATCAACTTTCAGTTACTAGGACAGGAACCCAGAAATTTCGCACGAGTCGGTTCTGGCGATTTATGTTTGATATCCCATTGGTCGTTAGACGAAATATTACAGCACTTGTCGGCAGAAAAAATAACAGTAATTGAAGGCCCGGTTCAGAAATCGGGAGCGAATGGACCTATTCAGTCTGTTTACTTCTTGGACCCAGACTCAAACTTAATTGAAGTCAGCGTTTACTAACTATGAGCGAATTTCCCGTTGCATTTGATGAAAAACTGGTTGGTGAATATCTTGCAGAAGCTAAATCTGCGGGTACCCAGCATTGGCAGTTACGCTAGTGGTCATTAGCGGTTTATGCCGATAGCGAGTATAGTGCCGCCACAGCCGCTCGCCCCGAACGGTTTTTAACCTGAAAGGCGATTTATGGCTTCCTTGCGGTTTTGTTATCAAACGCTAGAGTTTGGTGATGCCGATATTCATTTGCGTACGCTCAGAGATAATCAACAGTATGCTGATACCGATGGTGCGGCGTTAGCACTAGGTATCTCTTCGGCAACTTGGCCGCTGTTTGGTATTGTCTGGCCGTCTGGTAATGTGCTGGCACACCTGATGTGTGAACGACCCATTGGTGGGTTGCGGATTTTGGAAGTGGGCTGCGGCATTGCGTTGGCAAGTCTGGTGTTGAATCAACGGCATGCGGATATTACTGCCACTGATTATCATCCCGAAGCCGGTAATTTTTTGCGTGAAAATGTATTGCTGAACCATGGGACGCCAATACCGTTTGAACGCACCGGCTGGGCGGATGGTAACTCTGGATTAGGTGTGTTCGATCTGATTATCGGTAGCGATCTGCTGTATGAAACGGAACATGCCGAACTGTTATCAACGTTCATCGAGCAACATGCCGCGCCTCACTGCCACGTTATTATTGTCGATCCCGGTCGTGGTAATCACGCGCGGTTTAGCAAGAAGATGCAAGTGCTCGGATACAGCCACACACAGGAAAAACCGCAACATACTGAATATTTGGAAAAAGCCTTTAAAGGTGTGGTGCTGACTTACCAGCGACTCAATTAGCCTGCTGATGCCACTCGTGAAGTGACTGCAGAAATTTTGCAACTTTGACGGCATTGCTGGCTGTGCCTGTTACAATAACGCTTTCAACATATACCTCATCCCATCGTTACTTATCAGGATTTACTTTGAATTCAACTATTGTCACCGACTTTGACGCCTTGCCACTTAATGCCTCACTCATTGCGACGATGGCGGAACTGGGATTTACCCAAATGACGCCTATTCAAGCGCACAGTCTGCCAGCCATTTTGCAAGGGCGCGATGTGCTGGCGCAGGCAAAAACCGGTTCCGGTAAAACCTGTGCTTTTGGCTTAGGTATTTTGCAGCAGTTACAAGTGAGCCGTTTTCGGGTGCAATCCTTGGTGTTGTGTCCTACCCGTGAACTGGCGGATCAAGTCGCGAGCGAGCTGCGTAAATTTGCCCGAGGTATCCATAACATCAAAATTCTAACCTTATGTGGTGGTACTCCGGTCGGCCCGCAAATTGGCTCATTGGAACATGGTGCGCACATTATTGTGGGCACACCTGGGCGGGTGCTGGAGCATTTGCAACAAGGCCGGTTAAATCTTGATGAGTTGCAGCAGTGGGTGCTGGATGAAGCGGACCGCATGCTGGAGATGGGTTTTACTGAAGCCTTAGAGCAGATCCGCAGTTACCTACCAAAACAGCGGCAAAACCTGCTGTTTAGTGCCACTTTCCCAGACACCATCGTGGCGTTAGCCAAGCAAACCCTGCAGCAACCGGTGGAAGTTAAGGTGGAGGAAGCGGATGAACATAGCCATATTCAGCAGCGTTTTTACCGTATTATTAATGCCGATAGCCGTCGTCAGGCCGTATATCAATTACTACTGCAATATCGGCCCCAAAGCGCGGTGGTGTTCTGTAACACCAAACAGGAGACTCAGGACGTTGCCGATCTGCTGCGTGATAAAGGCTTTGATGCGGTAGCGCTACATGGTGATTTGGATCAGCGTCAGCGCGATCAGGCGCTGGTGGCCTTTGCGCTGAAAAGCGCGGTGGTGATGGTGGCAACCGATGTGGCGGCGCGGGGATTGGACATTGATGCCCTGGATCTGGTGCTCAATTATCAATTGGCGTTTGAACCGGAAGCTCATGTACACCGTATTGGCCGTACTGGACGAGCCGGAGCTAAAGGCATCGCACTGAGTTTGGTGGCAGCCAACGACGATATGCGTCTGGCATTACTAGAAGACCGATACGGTCAACTGACGTTTGCCGAATTACCCGAGGTCAGCGACCGCACGCCGTTAACGGCCAATATGAGTTGTATCCGTATCGAAGGCGGCAAGAAACACAAATTGCGACCCGGCGATATTCTGGGCGCGCTCACCGCTGGTAACGACATTAGTGGCAATGATGTGGGTAAAATCCAGGTGCATGATATCTGGTCCTATGTGGCAGTGACTCGTAAGTTGGGCAACGCTGCGGCAACAAAATTGTCAAAAGGTAAACTTAAAGGTAAGTCCTTCCGCGCCTGGGTGCTGTGAGGCGTAACCGCAAGTTAGCAATGACTTTGGCTGATGCCCAGGGCTGCGGTTCTCTGGGCATTAATGGGCCTGAGTTCACGTCATGTAACATTTTTGGCTTTTGCGGCCGTTAAATTATCGCGTTACTGTAGACACATGCGTTATTCCCTACGCTTACTCTAATAAAAATAATGAGGTCATTAATGAAGCTACATCCCCTGATGCTGGCACTCGCCGCAAGCGCAGTGCTGCCTGTCACTTTTGCTACCGAAACTGTCACACCGATGACGCCAGATGGCGTTGCCAGTTATGACAAAATCCGTCCGCAGGCCGATTTTATCAAACGGGTTGAAATGATACCGATGCGTGACGGCACCAAGTTATATACCGTGATCCTGATGAAAAAAGGCACCAAGAACGCGCCTATTTTACTGAGCCGTACGCCGTATGATGCCAAAGGCGCTGCCGAGCGTAGCGGCAGCCAGTCTGTGCGCGATGTTGTGGGTGTCATGGATGTTGAGTTTGTGGAAGATAACTATATCCGGGTGTATCAGGACATCCGAGGTCTGCACAATTCCGAAGGTGATTATGTGACTAACCGCCCGTTGGTAGGGCCGCTGAATAACACCGGCATTGATGAGTCCACCGATGCCTATGACACCATCGACTGGTTGGTAAAGCATGTGCCTGAGTCGAATGGTAATGTCGGCATTGTCGGTTCGTCCTATCTGGGATTTACGACCCTGATGGCAGAAATTAACCCGCATCCGGCACTGAAAGCCGCGGTTCCTCAGAGCCCGATGGTGGATGGCTGGATCGGCGATGATTGGTTCCATAATGGGGCTTTCCGTAACATCAACATTGGCTATACCGTTGAACAGGGCACGGCCAAAGCAGAAAGTAGCGGAATTGCGGTCGGTGCCGGTGATGATTACAGCCGTTTTCTGGAAGCGGGTTCCACAGGTGACTATCTGAAAAAGTGGGGATTTGAACACTATCCCTTTATTCAAAAAATGGTGCAAAACCCGGCGTATAACGATTTTTGGTCGTTGCAGGCGGTTGACAAAATCATGGCTAAGCAGCCGCTGAAAGTACCGACCATGTTAGTGGTGGGGCAGTGGGATCAGGAAGATTCTTACGGTGCGCCAGCGGTATACCAAGCGATGGAGCCTAAAGATAAACACAACAATATGGTGTCGCTGGTGATTGGCCCTTGGCGCCACTCTGGCGTGAATCATTATGGTTATAATCTTGGGGCTTTGACCTTTACTGGCGATACTGCCCGTGAGTTTCGGGTGAAGTATATGAAGCCGTTTTTTGATCATTATCTAAAAGGGGCGCCAGATCCGAAAACGCCGCCAGTGCTGACCTATTCCACAGGTGAAAACCATTGGAATGTGTCACCTAAATGGCCGATGGGAACCCCTAAAAAACTCTATATGACAGACAACATGGGGCTGTCGTTTAATCCCTCTGCTGATACTAACGCGCACGATGATTATGTTTCCGACCCAGCAAAGCCTGTGCCTTTTATTCCTCGGCCGATCAATATGGAAGACCCATTCCAGTGGAAGCCTTGGTTGGTGCACGATCAGCGTTTTGCCTCCAGTCGCCCAGATGTGCTGGTGTATATCAGTGATGTGCTAGACAAGCCGGTGCATATCATGGGCGCGCCGATGGTCAATCTGTTTGCGGCTACCTCAGGCACCGATGCCGATTGGGTGGTGAAGCTGGTGGATGTGTATCCCAACACCACGACTGAAGGTGCCGCGCAAGGGGCTGTCGGCCCAGAAATGACTGGCTTTGAGCTGCCGATAGGCATTGAGATTTTCCGTGGTCGCTATGTCCATGGTTTTGATAAACCTGCCGCATTGACGCCGGGCAAGGTGGAACACTACCGTTTTGGTTTGCCAAATGTGGATCATGTATTCCTGCCTGGGCATAAGATTATGGTGCAGGTGCAGTCAACCTTGTTCCCCTTGTATGACCGTAACCCGCAGACATTTGTCGATAATATCTTCTTTGCTAAGCCAGCGGATTATCAGAAAGCAACCATGAGCGTGTTCCACAGCTCTAACGTTGAACTGCCGATCGCCAAGTAAGTTGAGTAATAAAGAAAAAGCCGCTGGATTGCAGCGGCTTTTTTGTCATTGCTTGACTATTTTGCGGTTGCCGGATGTGGCTTTGGATACGCTTTGTTAATATCCAATGCCGCGGCGTAAGGGCTATTCCACAGTTGTCGTTGCAACTCTCCCAGACGTTTGGCCATCGCCGGATTTTGGATCACTAATTCCAGATTCCGAGAGGTGTTCATGTAACCGCCTTCCCAGTTGCTGGTGCCAATCCAGGCTATCTTGCCGTCAATCTCCATGGTTTTGCTGTGCAAGGTGCGGGCAAACGGAATAAAGCCCTGTTTGGCTTCTGGTATGGTCACCACTTTCACGTCAATGTTAGGCAGCACTTGCAAACTCTTCAGGTAATCAATATAAGGTTTGCCGGTATTCCAGGCGGAGATCATCAGGTGGATTTTTACCCCACGTTGGGCGGCGGCGCGTAGCGCATCATCAATAACCGCATAGTAGGGCGCAGGCTTTTTAACACTGTAAGATAGCGGCGCATAGGTCATGACAGTGATATAGACTTCCTGTTGCGCTTTTGCCAATAGTTTTGGTAACTCGGTTTCAGAGTCACCGACCCCGGCAGGATTGTAGGCGTTGGGGCTGGCCACCAGATAAGCACTCTGGGATTCATCGGCTGCCACCACTTGCTGATTCAACACCGGTACGGTTTTCCCCTCAGCTAGCAGTTGCTGCGCTTGCCAATCCACATCAAAGATGGCCTGTACTTGCGCCGCGACTTTGCTGTCAGTGATCAGCAGTCCGGTTTCATGGATATGCTTCAGTGCGCGCCAGTCGAAGTTCTGACTGCCGACGAAAGCACTTTTACCATCAACCACGATATATTTCGCATGGATAATGCCGCCGCCAATTTTACCAAAATCAATCATCTGAAAGCTCAGATTGGGGATACTCTTGATGGCTGTTAGGGTCGCTTCATTGGACATCCGCAGGCCGTGTTGGTCCATCAGAAAACGAATTTTTACCCCACGTTCACCCGCTTTGCGCAAGTGCTCAAGCACTGGCTCTAGTGGTTCTCCGGGTTCGCCAGTCACGTAAAACTGGGCAATGTCGATAGTGGCTTTAGCTGCATCGAACTGTTGACACCAGACGGTAACGGGATCTGCTAGGTCGGAATTATTCAGTGAGGTTTCCACCGGCGCAGTTTGCACCAGTTCAAAACCGGGAATGGAAAAGGTGGCGTGAGCATTAAGGCTGAGCCCGAGCATACACAGGCATAAAAAACGAAAACGCATGGCGACTCCAATCGGTATAAGTTCGCCGCCCATTATAAGGGTTAGTGTGACGATATTACTTCTGCCTTTGTGACAGAGTGTTTCTATTGTGGGTAGTTACGAAAGTAATCATCCCATTTTTAATGGATATTTGGAGCTGGAGATATGGCTTTACCATCTTACTGGCTACGCGAGTTTGCATTGGTCGTAACCATCATCAGCGAAAAATTAATCAGTGTTGGCTACTGGCAGCTTAATTTCTGCCTGTGGTAGCATCAAGCTTCTATAAGACTTTCATCAACTTCCTATTATGAGTGTTCCCTCCACGGCCGATGCCTTGCAGTCGCTACGTGCTTATCCGGCGTTTATGCGTTATTGGTGTGCGCGACTGGCATCATCTTTTGCTTTTCAGGTACTGTCGGTAGCGGTGGGCTGGCAGGTATATGACATCACCCGTGATCCTTTGGATCTCGGACTGATTGGCCTGGCGCAGTTTGTGCCGTCAGTGTTGTTGGCACTGCCTGCCGGCCATGTAGCAGATCAATTTCCGCGGCGTAAAATTGTGCTGGTGACACAAAGTTGTCAATGGCTAGCGCTGCTGATACTGGTGATGGGCAGTTGGCAGGGATTCCTCAATGAGGGGCTGATCCTAACGTTAGTGTTTGTCATTGGTGCTTTTAAGGCATTCGAATTTCCGGCGCTGAAATCTATGGTGCCATCATTGGTGCCTGAGAGTTTGTTGCCCAGAGCGCTGGCGCTGGATGCTTCAGGTATGCAGATGGCCAGCATTGCAGGTCCTGCGTTGGGTGGACTGTTGTATATCGGCGGCCCGGTGTTGACTTACGGGCTGTCGGCGCTGCTGTATCTGACATCGCTGTCGGTGCTGCTAAAACTACAATATCACTATGTGCCTGCCGTGCGCCAGCCGATGACGTTGAACACGCTATTTGCCGGGGTGAGTTTTATCCGGGCGCGGCCAGTCATCCTAGGGGTGATTTCGCTGGATCTGTTTGCCGTATTATTGGGGGGCGCAACGGCGCTGTTGCCGGTATTTGCGCGCGACATACTGCATACTGGCCCTTGGGGCTTAGGCTTGTTGCGTGCGGCACCTGCTGTGGGCGCTCTCATCATGTCGTTCTGGTTGGCACGCTACACCTTGCAACGGCGGGTCGGCATGACAATGTTTGGCGCGGTCGCCGGGTTTGGCGTGGCAACCTTGGTGTTTGCCTTGTCAACGAATCTATGGTTGTCGCTGGTGGCATTGGCGGCATTAGGCGCGTTTGATATGGTGAGTATGGTGATCCGAGGCGCGTTGGTGCAACTGGAAACGCCGGACGCCATGCGTGGTCGGGTGACTGCTGTTAATTCAATATTTATCAATACCTCTAATCAGTTAGGCGAATTCGAGTCCGGTATACTGGCGGCAATGGTTGGTGCTGTCAGTGCCACGGTGATTGGTGGCGTTGGCACGCTAGTAGTTGTGGCGGCTTGGATGGTGATGTTCCCGCAAGTGCGTGACCGACAACGGTTAAAAGAATAGTAAAAACGGGGCTATTACTGCCCCGTTTTTTTTGCATTGACGTTCTTTCTACTATCGCTGGCATTGGCGCAACGCTCGCCTGCGGTGTCTTAGTGGACGAGAATCTCAAGTTTCGAGTTCAACCCTTTCATTTTAGTTACTTATTTTCCATTATCTTTACAATTTGCTCATGTAGTATGGTCAATGTGCTTTTTTGATTTTGACTTTGGTTCGCTAGTCTACACTCATTGTATGCGCGTGCTGTAGCTGAGAGGTGAGGATGATATGCCGTTGTATGAGATGCGAAAGTTTGTGGCACCTGAATTTATTTTTGGTGTGGGCGCGCGCCACCGAGTTGGTTTTTACGCACGGAATATGCAGGCTCGCAGAGTGCTTATTGTCACAGATGCTGGGGTTATGGCGGCCGGGTGGTTACAGGATGTCGAGCAAAACTTACAGGAAGCCGGAATCGAGTACGCGGTATTCAGCCATCTGACGGCAAATCCGAAAGACTTTGAGGTCATGGCAGGCGCGAGATTTTATGACGAACAAGCCTGTGATGTCATTGTGGCATTAGGCGGTGGCAGCGTTATTGATTGTGCCAAGGCCATTGGCATTGTCTACGCCAATAACTGCGATGTGCATGTCTTTGAGGGGGTTGATAATGTAGATATTCCAGGCCCGCCACTCATCTGTATTCCTACGACCGCTGGCACATCGGCGGACATCTCGCAGTTCAGCATTATTGTGAATTCCGCTGAACGCTACAAAATGGCGATTATCAGCAAAACTGTGGTGCCAGATGTGGCATTGGTCGATGCTGAAACTACGCTGACGCTTGCGCCTTACCTGACGGCCTGTACCGGAATAGACGCACTGACGCATGCGATAGAGGCATATGCTTCTACTGCCAATTCTCCGGTGGTGGATGTGCATGCCCTGGCCGCCATCGAGCTGCTGTGGCGAAATATAGACACGGCGGTGATGTCGCCGACCGATCTGAACGCCCGGGAAAATATGCTGCTGGGTAGTCTGCAAGCCGGGCTGGCCTTTTCTAATGCCAGCCTGGGGGCGGTACATGCAATGGCGCATTCGCTGGGGGGATATTTGGATCTGCCGCACGGTGAATGTAATGCCTTGCTGCTCAATCATGTTATCCGCTTTAACATCAGTGCCGCACCCGAACGTTATCAACGTATCGCCGTCGCTATGGGCTTGAATACCAAAGGGCTTAATGGACGGCAGCGCGCATCACTAATCGCTGACGCTCTGGCAGAGAAACGTCGAGTATTAGGCCTTACCGAAAAGATGAGTAACTGGGGGGTAAAGTATGGTGACATTGCAGATTTGGCATATTATGCCGTGCGCGATGCCTGTCTGGTGACCAATCCGCGTTATGCCTCAGTTGACGATCTTAAGGTGATTTATGGCGAAGCGCTCTGAAGAAGAATTGGATTGGGAACTACGCAAAGCTAGTATTGTTGGCCTCGGTGAACGCTCGGTTCGCAAGAACTACTATCCGCAGTTGCGACAAAACATGGAGCGTTTACAGCGATTTCATACCTTGTTGGACTATACCTCTGATTTTGTGGTGCTTATCAGTATGCCAGATGGCCTGATATCTGATGCTAATGCCGCATTCGCGCAGTTATTGGGTGTTAACGTCGATGACATTATTGGCCAACCTTTTAATGCCCAGTCATTTTGTAAAGACTGCCAACAAGTGATTGATTTACTGCACCGCGACATGGTTGTTAGTCATAAACATTTCAGCAACCGTAACCATTCGTTAGTTTCGCAAAGTGGGGATGATAGCAGTCCGAAATGGCTGGAACTGAGTTTTAAAATTGCCAGCGTTGATCGTCATCGCTACGGCGTGTTGGTCGGGCGCGATGTTACTGAACGCAAGCGTAATGAAGTGCTGATGAATAAACTGTTGTCCGAAAAGGCCGCGCTACTGGATAACGCATTAGTCGGCATTGCTGGTGTCCGCAACCGTTTTTTTGAGTCCTGTAACCGCCGTTTTGAAGAGATGCTGGGGTATCCGCCAGGGAAGTTACAGGGGCAAAGCACGCGCATTATGTATCAGGAGGATGACACCTATACGGCACTTGGTGATGCCGCCTACCGCAGTATGAAGCATGGCCAAAAATATACCGCCAGAGTGATGTTAAGACGCGCTGACGGCTCCGAGTTTCTCTGTGAAATAACTGGCCAGCTTAATGATCCCTCACATCCAGAGCTTGGCAGCATCTGGATGTTTAATGACGTCAACGAACTAAAACTGGCAGAAGATAAAGCCTTATTTCTTTCCCATCATGATGTGCTGACCAAGCTACCTAATTACCAGTTGCTCAAGGACAGGTTATCGCAGGCGGTTTCTCTTGTCAGTCTCAGTGGCAAGCAGGTGGCATTAGTGGTGATCGATATCGATCGCTTTAAAACCATCAATGATTCACTCGGGTATGGTGTCGGTAATCAGGTGCTGGTGCAAGTGGCTGAACGTATTCTCAATGAAATCAGCGATGTTGATACCGTGAGCCGACAGGGCGGGGACGAGTTCTTACTGTTGTTGCCCGCGGAATCCATGACTGATGAGTGTCTGCCGATTATTAGTCGATTAATGGCGAAGTTAGCCGAGCCCTATTTTGTGGCAGATACAGAGTTGCGGTTGTCGGTGTCGGTAGGCATTGCCCTCAGCCCAGATGATGGTGATGAATTTGAGATATTGCTGAAAAAGGCCGATATGGCGATGTATCGCGCCAAATCGGAAGGGCGTGACACCTACCGTTTTTTCAACGCCGAGATGAGCTATGAAGCAACCGAACAGCTCAATATCCGAGTAGGGCTGCGCAAGGCGCTGGAGTTGAACCAGTTTCAACTGTTCTATCAGCCACAGTTAGACATTAATACCGGCAGGCTTGTGGGTGCCGAAGCGTTAATCCGCTGGTTTCATCCAGAGTTTGGCATGGTGTCACCGGCTCATTTCATTCCGGTGGCTGAGGCGTCGGGTTTGATTGTGGCGATTGGCGACTGGGTACTGCAGGAAGCTTGCCGGGAGGTCGCGCGTTGGCGAGATGCCGGAATGCCTAATCCGGTGGTAGCGGTCAATCTGTCGGCGCTACAGTTTGCTCGCGGCAATATTGAACAGGCGGTGAGTGATGCCGTGGCGGATGCGGGCATTTTGCCGCAGATGTTAGAGCTTGAGCTGACGGAGTCCATCATGATCCACAACACCGAACGGGTGTTGGCGACAGTAAAGCGGCTCAAGCAAAAAGGCTTTGTATTTACTATTGATGATTTTGGTACCGGTTATTCCAGTCTGCAGTATTTGAAGCGATTCGAAGTCGATAAACTAAAAATAGATCAATCGTTTGTGCGCGATATTATCGATGATGAAGATGATGCAGCTATTGTGCGAGCCATTGTACAGATTGCCAAAGGCTTGGGACTGAAAACCATTGCTGAAGGCGTGGAAACTGCTGAAATTATGGCGTTGCTGCAGCAATATCAGTGTGACGAGGTACAAGGATACTATCTGGCACGGCCGATGTCGGCATCGCAGTTTATGACTTACTTAAAGCAACATTGTTCGCCATAAACGCGGTTAATAGCGGGCAAAAACGGGGTCTGTGACCCCGTTAGTTTTACCATCGGCGGTTGTTACGGTCTGAGTCCCAGTGCCCTAGCAATGGTGAAATGCAAGTCAGTTTGATCGGTCAACCCGCTGACGTTGGCTGCTTGTGGCCCATAGGCGGCAATGCGCAGTTGGGTGCCGGTGTGGCCCATCGTCTTTTCTTCTGAATTCCCATAACTGACACTCATCACTGCGCCATCTTTGGTGAGCAAAGCTTCGGTAAGGCCGGGAGCCTTGGCATCCGGGTAGATGATTTGTGACGAATGTGCGTGATCGGCTGTCACAATCACCAACGTATGACCATCGGCTTTGGCAAACGCCAGTGCCTGTTGTACCGCTTCGTCCAGATCAACTGTTTCACCGATTTGCCCACATGGATTGGCGGCATGATCCTGTTTATCAATAGAGGCACCTTCCACTTGCAGCAAGAACCCTTTGGGGTTTACTCGCAGCAGTTCAATGGCTTTTTGCGTCATCTGCGCCAATGTGGGGATTTGCGGGGTGCGCTGTGGATTCGCTTTGCAGGTTACAGGTGGTTGCTCAATATTCCCGTGATACGAGGCTTTCGGCCCTTGCCAACGTACCGGCATGTTGCCTGGGCTGAATAACCCCAGCAGCGGGTGCTGCTGATTGGCTTGGGTCACCTGTTGTAACGCATTGAGGTTCTCGACCAGCGTAAAACCGCGGGCATTTGCCTGTTGCAGCAGCGTTTTGCCCTGCCAGTCACCGCTGGTGGTTTGCTCATCAAAGCTAGTGCGACCACCGCCAAGCGTGACATCTGGTCGCGTATTCAGTAATTGTTCGGTGATAGAGCCCAGACCTCCATTGGCTGCCAATGCTTCTGGACATTTTTCAGCGGTCTCTTGTGGGCCATAACATTTGCGATAGGAGATGTGCGCATACTGGGCTGCTGGTGTGGCATCTTGGATTTCCGCCGTAGACACATCACCGGTTGCCAGCCCGGACATTTTGGCGAGTTCCAGTAACGTGACCTTGGTTTCGCCTGTTACATCAACGCTCAGTGCGCCGTTGTAAGTTTTAGTGCCGGTACTCCAGGCACTGGCGGAGGCGGCAGAGTCTGTCACATAGTTGGGTTTATGTGTCTTACGATCAAGCGAGTAGTGGGTGTACTGACCAGTGATTGGCAGCGCATCAATGCCTTTGAAAAAACCACCAGCACCTTCTGCATAATTACGGGCGATGGTGATTTCAGAATCGCCCATGCCATCGCCAATCAACAAGATGACATTTTTTACCTTGCTGTCACTGAGCGATGCCTTAAGGTTGGCAGTAATATCCTGATGCAAACGGCGAGCGCCACCGGTTTGGGTTAAATCACCGCTAGCGGTACGAGTCAACCAGTCTGAGTTGTCGGCCGCAGCAGCCAGCATCGGCAGTAATAATGCCGTTAACAGTGGGTATTTCACTGAGTTCACCTTTATCAAATGGATGTTGCTAACGGGCGATGGTAGGCAAGATTTATGACAAGCAGGTTACCGGCGATGGTTGCGTACCGTATTTTCCCAGCAATAAAAATCCTGGTTGATATCGAAATCTTTGACGGTTGTGTTATTGTCAGCAACGGTAAGCTCTTGCTGTAACTGGCAAAAGAATAAGGATTTCACTGCCATGACGCTCTCTATCCCGTCGCTATTATCGTCATTATCCAGTGCTGGTAACGCCATCAAATCCATCAACGACTGGTGGAAAAAGTCCCGTGGTGATACCCGTGCATTACTGGGTGAACTCAAAGACAATCTGATATATCTGGAGATGGTGGGCCGCGATGGGGTGCCACTGGCTGCGGTGATCGACAAACTGTCGCTCAAGGAATACCAGCGACTGGCAAAAGAGGGCTTCGATTTTAATCAGCTGAAAAGAGAGATTATTATTGCGGATCCCTCGCTGACCGGCACCGACTTACAATACTGGGCTGGCAAAGATACTGCCGCATTGCTTGAGTCAATTTGTAGTAAAATCAATGAACTAAAATTACGTTATCCGCTACAGAAGGACGATGGACGGCAGCGTTGGGGCGTACGGGTCAACAATATCCGCAAGAAAATCTGGCTGCTGTTAAAACATACCCGTGACTGAGCAAGGCAGCTACGCCAACGCGGTAGAAATTTATTATGGGCGAGGAATGAAGTCTCTTCTTGTTGGGGATTAATGTTTCATACTCTAAGGCAGATATCGGCGATTTAGTTGCAGCTATTTCCAAGCCAAATTTTGCCCCATTCAGAGCCAAAGGAATAGGCATATGCCTATGCAAACTGCGTTTGCTAAAGTCGTGAGCTACCGCGCTCACACTGCGGCCAAAGGGCGACGCTCGTCCATCGAACGACATCCTTGTCTAACGACCAGCTCGCCATCCTTGGCTCACGCTCATAAGCTCACTCATCGGAGATGAGTATTTGCCCTTATAACCCCGAGGACGCCCCACGTCACTGACAACTCTTCGGCTTTATGCCGAAAATGGCTACGCTCAGGACTCGCGTCCTGCTCAACCTTCGCGCTTCGGCATCCATGCCTCAGCTACGCCATTTCTCAGCAACATCCTCAGCAGCGCCGAAGGGGAAATGGCGTTGTCTGCATTTTCAAAGTATCAATCTGTTGCCCCAAAGTGATTTAAAAAATGTCTGTGGAATAGTCAAAAACAGGATTTCTAGCCTAGACATTTTCATCCATATAAGGCTTTGATGTGATGGACGCACCTCCTTTCTAGCGTCGCTGTACCAAACTTTAGGTACAGTCAGAACAGGAGTAATGAACATGTCTATCAAGGTCGTTGGGATTGATTTAGCCAAAAATTCTTTTCA
>NZ_JAFNJD010000060.1:0-15539 GCF_017368415.1 Shewanella sp. 4t3-1-2LB | reverse complement strand
GTCTAGGCTTCTTATTTTTTGTGTTGTTTCTATATTGTTAATATTAACCTTGATGGTAGCACTGTCATCTTATGTCATTCGTGATACTTCACTTTCAAATACCAAAAGAGAAGTAAGAGAATTATCCAATACCTTTGCGGTGGACAAAGGACAATGGATACTTGACAGAAAAAATGCGGTGCAAAGCCTGGCAAAAACCCTTGAACAGCATCTGGATGAATCTCCGGTGCCCTATCTGGTATTGATTCACGAAGCGATGCAATTCGGCTTGACCTCCATGGGAGATGAACAGGGTAATATGATCCGTCAGGATCCGTCTATTGTGACCCCGGGCTTCGATCCACGGGTGCGCCCCTGGTACAAAGGAGTGAAAAGTACAAATGCAATGTTTGTGACCAAGCCTTATGTCAGTGCTGCCATGAAAAAAATGGTAGTCACCATTGCCACGCCCATCAGGAAACACAATGCCTTTTATGGGGTAGCAACCGTAAATGTTGCCATTGATGAACTGACTGAAGCCGTACGCAAATTACACCTGCCAGGAAACGGCTACGGTATTTTATTTGATCATGATGGAACAATTATTAGTCATCCGGACGCCTCGTTCAACGGTAAACAGATGCGCGAGATCAATGACAGCTTTACCTCCTCTGAAATGAATTTAATGGCCAAGTCTGACGATTTATATGAGAAAAATATTAATGACTCTGAACAGCTGATATATGTTGTTAACCTGCCAAATACTGAATGGGCTTTAGCCTTCATTATGGATAAAGACATTATTATGAGTGAGGCATCAGGTCTGGCGTGGAAAATGATTGTTACCGGCATTATTTTCCTGGTTATATTTGCTTTTGCCTCATACATGGTCTTTAAATTTCAGTTCCAAGAATTAGAGAGTGTATCGACTGCACTGCAAAATATCGCCGAAGGTGAAGGTGATTTAACGGTCAGTATCAAGGTTAAAAACGAACAAGATGAAATTGGCAAACTGGCCAGTGGCTTCAACCGTTTCGTTGCAAGACTTCATGGCATGATTTCTAGAACCCGTGACATTGCAGAACGACTGCAAGAACAAGCTAAAACCACCACAACCTCCGCTGAAAATAACAGCCAGAATATCTCGGTGCAGCAGAATGAAGTCACCATGGTCGCCACCGCAGTGACCGAGATGGCAAGCGCTACCGAAGAGATTGCCAACAATGCTGAGCAAACCGCGAATACTGCCAAAGAAGCGGTACTGCTTACCGATGAAGGTAAACAGCAGGTGTTAAAAAGTCACTCATCGATTAATGGCCTCGCGACTGAGGTCGAACATGCCGGGGTCATCATCAAAGAACTGAATAACCAATCCCAGGCCATCAACAGCATATTGTTGACCATCAGCAACATCGCTGAGCAGACGAACCTACTGGCGCTTAATGCCGCCATCGAAGCGGCCAGAGCGGGAGAACAAGGTCGCGGATTCGCCGTAGTTGCCGATGAGGTGCGGGTGTTGTCGCAGAAAACTCATGCCTCCACCCAAGAAATACAAAACATGATTGAAACCTTGCAGCAAACCGCTTCGAAAGCGGTGGACTCAATGAACTCCAGTTACGGCCTCGCCGAAACCAGTGTGTCAGATGTTACTGTTGCCAGCACCAGTCTGGAGCATATCTCAGAAGCAATCACACGTATCTCTGACATGGCCAGTCAGATAGCCACTGCTGCCGAAGAACAGACATCAGTTACTGGCGAGATAAACCGTAATACAGAATCCATCAGAGAAGTTTCAGAGCATTTATCCGATGAAGCGGTAGATGCCACTGGCAAAGCCCAGCAACTTGCGGTGCTTGCCCAGTCATTACATCAAGAAGTGTCGCGCTTTAAACTGTAACAGTGCGTGTGCCAGATAGCGGATTGACCAATCCTTAATCCGCTATGTGTGACTCAATCTAGCTTTTGCAACGTTACCGGCCCCAACTGCTGCATCTGGGTGCTGATCCAGTCCGCCCGTTCAGCCATATAAGCGGATGGTGGGGTGATGCGGTAATGCCATGGATTCGGTAATATTGCCGCTAGCAACGCCGCTTCGTAACGACTCAGTCTGGCAGCGGGTTTGTGAAAATAATGGTGTGCGGCAGCATCGGCACCATAGATACCGGGCCCAAATTCCACCACATTGAGATAGACTTCCAAAATCCGTTGTTTGTCCCAACACAGTTCAAGTAACAGCGTAAACCAGGCTTCCAGTCCTTTACGCACAAAACTGCGCGAAGGCCACATAAAGAGATTTTTCGCCGTTTGCTGACTGATAGTACTGGCACCACGCAAACTATCACCTTTACGGGCATCGGCAATAGCATCGCTAATCTGTTTAAAATCAAAACCAAAGTGCTCCGGGAAACGCTGATCTTCGCTGGCGATCACCGCCAGTTGTAAGTTGCGGGAAATGGCAGAAAGCGGTTGCCATTGCTGCCGCACCTGGGTGATTTTTGCTGGCGGATCAATAGCCCGAGCTAAACGCCAACTCCAATAGGGCGGATCCACAAAACGCAGTAGCAGTACAGCAGTCAACGAAAGCAGCAACCACAGACACAACAGGCGCCAGAACCAGCGCCACAACCCTCGCCACCATCCGCTTCCGGCTGTCGCCATTAAAGAACTCCAGTTTCCCACTCATTAAGAGTGAAAAAGCTTATGCCGTTCATCGCTAGCTGGCAACAGTCAGGGTATAAGCTTTTAGGAACACAGCGGACTATCCGGCATTAGCATACTCAATGGCAAATTTGACCATCTGCGACGCGCACTGGAATCCTAATTTGTTTTTAATATTCTGCCGCACCGCATCAACAGTCTTGACACTCAGTCCTAAATTGACCGCAATTTCTTTGCTGGGGATCCCTTTGCCCACCATGGTAAAAATTTCTAGTTCTCGGTCTGTTAACGACTGAATGCCGAATGAAGTGGTTTGGTGATTGCGACCTTGATGTATGGCCTCACAGAGTAACGATTTCGTCATACGATCGCTGAGAAAAATGCCACCTTGCTGCAGTTTACGGATCGCAACAATCAAGGTATCTGGCGACTCACTCTTCATCAGATAACCTTTTGCACCGGCCCGTAACGCCCGTTCGGCATAGATCTCTTCCTGATGCATAGAAAAAACCAGCACGGCGATGCCGTTATCATGCTGCAGTATCGCTTTAACCAGTTCCAGACCATTTTGTTGATCCAGAGACAGGTCAACAATAGCCAGATCGACCTGGTGCAGGTTCAGTTGTTGCATCGCCGTTGCGGTATTCTCCGCCTGAGCACATACCCGTAAATCTGGACTCTGCTCGATTAGTCGAGAGATCCCTTCACGCACAATGGCATGATCATCCACCAGCATAATGTTGAGGGTATTAAGGTTCATGATTCTCTCCATTCTGGCTCGCAGTTGTTAATGGGACTTCACAGCTGATGCAGGTTCCCTGCGCACCGGTTGCAATTTTCAATTCGCCACCCATCATGGTGGCACGATACTGCATGATCTTGAGCCCCATCGCACCTCGACGCTGACTCACGTCCGCAATGCCACAGCCATTATCCTGAACCTCAAGCAATAGCCAGTGCCCTGTTTGTTCAAGCGTTATCCGCAATTGCGAGCACTGGCTGTATTTCATGGCATTACTGACCGCTTTGCTGGCAATGTTGAATAAATGGGCGCTGATCACTTCATCATTAATCAACACGCTTTGTGGCTGATGAAAAGTACAGGCAACCCCATAAAGTTCCTGTACGGATTGCTGCAAGGATGCTAAAACTCTGGTCAGCCCATCAGGCCCCTCTGGCACATGGCTGAGTCCTTGCAGCACGTTATACATGCGTTGGCGGGCGCGCCCGACTGTCTCAACGATTTTCCCCGCCAGTTCACTCAAGGGATCGCTGCGGCTTTGCAACTGATTTGCCATAGCACTAGCGAGGAACGACAAGCCCGTAAGTTCCTGCCCAACGCCATCGTGCAAATCGCTGCCAATGCGCCGCCGCTCACTGGTACTCAGTCGCAGTAACTCATGCTCCAGATCACGTTGTTCGGTAATATCGCGGGCGACCTGCACCACCCCACTCAATTCACCATTTTCTTCCAATACTGGATAGGCCGACACCTGCAGTAACCGTCCTTGGTTCTGCACTTCACCGAAGGCCGCCTGATGATTTTTAAAAACGCGATTTACCGGGCACTTATCGCAGGAATCCAGCTCATTGACACAAGGTTGCTGGGTTGGCATACATTCAGGAGCAGCATTGGAACGAGCATTTTTGTTGGCCCATAGAACATGATGCTCACGATCGTGAAATGTGACACGCTCAGAAATAACATCAAGAATTAGCTGTGCTTTTGACTCCGCTCGCTGGCATTCTTCACGGGCTAAGCGCTGCTCCGTGACATCGACGATTAAACAGTGGGTCTGAATAAAACGCCCATCAGTATCGTAGCGAACATTACCATGGACAATGACATAAATTTCACGTCCTGACTTGTGTTTTAATTTCCAAGGTTGATTACGAGCAAATCCATTACGTTTGAATCGGGGAAAAGTCACATTAACATGATATTCAATATCTTTCTTATCATATAAGAAAAATGAGAAAGGCTTCATATAAACCTCCTCACAGGAATATCCAGTTAATTCTGAAAAAGCATTATTAAAATCAATAATAGCTGCATTTTCATTCATGGACATATATGCCAAAGGAATATTATCAAACATCGCACGGTAACGTTCATGCGATATTAATAAATTATTATACTTATCCAGTAACGGCCCTTCATGATAAGAACTAGCAAGAATGCTCATACGTCCCCCAACGCCAGCTTTTGCATACGGCCATTTTAGCGTGGGATTAAGGCCCTGTCTGGTTTGACACCACTGACATTTGGGAGTCCAGTCACATATCTAAAATCTACCGCTGAGATTTTATTTTTGAGTACCGTGACATGTCCTAATTATTAATAGGTAATATTACCTATAATTTAGAATTAATTAAAAAATGATAATACATAACATACTGTTAAAAATAAAAATCATAAATCATAAAAAACAGCTTAGGTAATTTTACTTAGCAATCACTAGGTATTAAACATCTGGTTACTCAACTCAAACAAAATAAAATACCCATTGCAAAATAAAACTATGTCAAACCATTTTGCATCACCTAGAGAGGGTAAACCAAGATGAAATTAATCACTATCGCATTTTCTATGTCGCTATTGATATTAAGCGGCAGCAGTATTGCGCAAGCTCAGGAATTCCAGTGGCAAGCCTACCATTTAAAAAATGGCGTTAAATGCCAAAACTGCCATGGTGCTGATACACAAGCCGCTGTTAAAAACAGCAGTTGTCTGGCCTGTCATGGTTCTTATAACGAACTGGCCCAGAAAACTAAAGATATGCAACAGAACCCCCACATGAGTCCGCACTTTGAGAACCTGGAATGCAGCAGTTGCCACTCCAGCCATACCCAATTAACCAACTTCTGCCAGAACTGCCACGGTCCTATCGTCAGGGACGCCAAGTTCAGCAAAATCAAGTAATCCGGGCCATTGAGGGTGACATATATGAAAGCAACATTGAATAACGTATTTGCCCTAGGCATTTTGGCTCTTGCCTGCCAGACTGCTTATGGAAAAACCATTGAATACACTACTGATATTGCCGTTGTCGGTGGCGGCTCCGTGGGATTAGCAGCGGCCGTCACAGGTGCAGAAGCCGGTGCAAAAGTGATTGTAGTAGAAAAAAATCCTTACCTTGGCGGCAGTTCCAATTTCGCCGAAGGCTTGTTTGCAGTTGAAAGCGACTATCAACGCGCAAAATCTTATGGGCTCACCAGAGATCAAGCCTATGAACACATCATGGAATATTCTCATTTCAAAAACGATGGTGCCATCGAACGCGAATTTGTTGATGAATCGGCCGACAATCTGCGTTGGTTAAACAAACATGGTGTTGATTTTGAAGTGGTGCAGATTTCCCCTAAAGAACCGGAAACTTGGCATCTGATCAAAAACCGTGAGCATTTCGTGCATGGCGCAGCCCTGGTCACAGCGCTGCAGGAACATGCGGAAAAAGACGGGGTACAGTTTCTGATGCGTACCCCCGCCAACACCCTGATCTATGAAAACGGCAAAGTAACTGGCGTGAAAGCGAAGGATCACAAAGGCAATGACATTGTCATCCATGCCAAGGCGGTCATTATCGGTACTGGCGGTTTCGGCAACAGCCCGGAAAAAATCGACAAGTGGACCCACTTTGACGGTAAAGACTTCAAACCTACCCTGCCGCTAAACAAAACCGGTGATGGCATTGAGATGGGGCGTGAAATTGGTGCCGCCCACGAAGGTGAAACCTTAATGCTTCATCCTGGCACCGACGGGAAGGGCATTATTCCACTGGGTAACATCTATACCATGACCTGGCAACCCGCCAATATGTGGGTCAACGCCCACGGTAACCGTTTTGTAGACGAAACCGTGGCATTCAGTTTTGCTCATGCCGGTAATGCCATCGGTCGTCAGAAAGGTCATTACGCTTGGGCCATTTTTGATGATGCCGAGTTACAACACGCCAAGAATGATGGGGTTGATAATGGCGTAGGGGTATTGGTTCCGGTGATGACCAAGTTGAAAAACATCGATACCGAAATCAAAAACGCCCTGGCGGCTAACAGCGAAAGCTTCAAGTCAGCGAGCAGTATTGAACAGTTGGCCAAAGCGATTGATGTCCCTGTAGCCAATCTAAAACACGCATACGACAGCTACAATCTGGCCGCAACCACTCATTACGATGAAGCCTTCAATAAGGATCGCATGTGGACACGACCACTAAATCACGGTCACTTGTATGCGGTGAAGCTGATGCCGTATCACTTCACCTCTGTTGGTGGACTGCGCATCAATACTCAGATGTCCGTGGTGAATACTGATGATAACCCTATCAAAGGCTTGTATGCCGGTGGTAACGATGTAGGAGGTATTTACTCAGACACCTACACCTTGTGGGCCTCAGGACACGCATTTGGCTTCGCGACCTATTCTGGCCGCAAAGCAGCCCAAAATGCCCTTGAATATATCAAAACCGGTAAATGAGCGGAGACACTATGACTAAGTTAGCAGTTTTAGCTTCCGCCTTGGTGACTGCCAGTTTGTTCAGTAGCAGCGTACTGGCAACTGAAGGCGGTGGCGGTGTTTACCCGAACGGAGCCGAAGGCTATATGGCCGGAGCTTTGCCACCTGCAGGGCTGTACTATCAGAATTTTCTCAACCACTACACCGTTGACCGTCTGAACGATGCGGACGGTCACAACAGTGGCGTGAAAATCAACCTGCAGGCCAGCGCTGATGTATCGCGTTTTATCTACATGACACATTACCAACTGTTGGGGGCCGACTACGGCGTATATACCACTATTCCATTGGTACACATCAGTGGCTCTCTGCAAGCGGGGAGTACAGATATCAACTCCAGTGTCAGCGGGTTGGGCGATATTTCCTTCGCGCCCATCATGCTAGGCTGGCACTTTACCAACTGGCATTTTGGCGCAGCGCTGGAATTTACAGCGCCTACCGGTGAATACAACCAGTACCGCTTTGCCAATCCTGGCCGTAACTATTGGGTAACAACGCCAGTATTCGTTGCGACTTATCTGAATAATGGCTTCGAAGCTTCTGGCAAGTTTATGTACGATATCAACGCCAAAAACGATGATACCGACTATAAATCCGGTCAAGAATTCCACTTCGATTACGCGCTGGGCTACCATTTGGCAAACTACACGCTGGGAGTCGCTGGATACTATTACCAACAAACTACCGACGATAAAGTGGGCGGAGTTGTTTATCAAGATGGCTATAAAGGCAAAGCTTTTGCTATTGGCCCTGCGGTAAAAATCGATGGTCAAATGGGCTCTCTAGAATTGAGATACCAAAAAGAAGTGACGGCGGAAAACCGTCCCGAAGGGGACAAATTCTGGGTCAAAGTGACCTTACCGCTCTAGCCTTCATCCTTGTTCAAATTGTGTTGTGTTACGAAATCCGCTGTGGTTAACCACAGCGGATTTCCCCTCAAAAAGTCACCTTTTACGCTCTCAAGAACCGCAATGTCACGCTGGTAAATACTGCAAGTTGATACAGTTGCAAAAGCTATTGCCGCAACGCTTAAAGCAACGCACATCTGTCAGACATCATCAACCCTGCAATAGCGGCAGATCTTCTTAGTTCGTATTCTTGAAAAATGTTGCCATCAATCGCGTTATCGGCAGCGGTCTACTGAAGAAGAATCCCTGAAAATGACCACAGCCATGTTGTAACAGAAAATCTCGCTGCGCAGCCGTTTCTACCCCTTCAGCGATCACCTCTAGGGACAGAGAGCGGCAAATGCCTAGGATTGCCTCCACGATGGCCGCATCACCAGGGTTATCCGTCACATCTTTAACGAACGAGCGATCAATCTTGACCTGATCGACAGGCAGTTGTTTCAAATAGGCCAACGATGAATACCCAGTACCAAAATCGTCTAGGGCAAACTGCACGCCAGAGGCTTTCAACTGCAATATTTTCTGCTTAGCAGACTCGACATCCTGCAACACCGTACTTTCAGTCAACTCCAGTTTCAGGCGGTCAGCTCTGGCGCCAGAGGTTGCCAGCTCATGGAGCACTTCGGTAACGTAATTACTGCGTAAAAACTGACGAGCACTGACGTTAATAGCAATATACAGTGCTTGGGTTTGCGGCGACTGCTGCCAACTAACGAGTTGTCGGCATGCCTGCTGCAGCACCCATAACCCAATCTCATTGATGATCCCTGACTCTTCCGCTATCGGAATAAACTGCTCTGGCGACACCAGTTCACCTTGGGCATTTTGCCAGCGCAACAGCGCTTCCACCCCGAACATCGTGCCATGACTATCTACCTGCGGCTGGTAATAAAGCAGCAGTTCATGTTTCGGAATTGCTTGTTTTAATGCGTGTTCGATGTGACTACGGTAAGAGATGGCTTGCTGGATAGTCGCATCAAAAAACTGGATATTATTACGGCCACATGATTTAGCTTTGTTGAGCGCCATATCCACCTGCGTCAGCATTTCATCAATAGAGATGTCATCACCGCAGAAAATCGTAACACCGATGCTGACCGTCGCCATATGCCCAACAAGCAACAGATCAATATCAAACGGCTGCAATAACTGCGCTCGAACTTTTTGGGCCATTGCGGTAGCTTCGGTAACCGCAATACTGAATTCTGAAGCGAGGCCTTCTAGCAGGATCATAAATTCATCACCGCCGATACGTGCAAGAGTATCCTGTGTCGGCAATATTTGTTGAATGCGTTTGGCAACTTCGACCAAAAGCCGGTCGCCCACACTATGGCCCTGGGTGTCATTAAGCATTTTGAAATTGTCGAGATCCAACATCAACAGCGCATCATAACGACCGCTGCGAGCACTGTTGATGCGTGCTGTTTTCAAACGCTCCAGCAGCAATCTACGATTGGGCAGCGCTGTCAGCGGATCATAAAAAACCAGCGTACGGATTTGCTCTTCCGCCTGTTTGCGTTCAGTAATATCGCGCATGACTGCCACAAAATAAGTTTCGCCACTTTGCTGCCAACTGCTCAGCGACATCTCAATCTGCAATTCGTGACCAAGGCGATGATTTCCCACCACTTCACTGATGCGCCCTACATAAGCTGCTGAACGCCCCAACGTCAGCCCGCCACTGGCGAACCGCTGTGGTAGGTAGCGACTGGGGATCAAATTGGCTAAGGGTTTACCCACCATTTCATCTTCAAGATAGCCAAATAGCAACTCGGCAGCATGATTACAAAAGATCACGTCCCCCTGCTGATTAGCCTGCACTACCCCATCTTGTGCCACTTCAACCAACGTGCGGAATTTTGATTCACTTTCCTTCAGCGCGGCTTCCTTTTGCTTGATACGGGCAACCATCTGGTTGAACGCATGACCAATGCGGCTGAATTCACCGGGTAAGATTTCCAGTTGTGCTACTGGTGTTTTGCTGTCCCCCATGCTCTCAATGCCTTGGCTCAGCTTGGCAATCGGCCCAATAACATTGCGTTTAATCAATAGCAGAATCACCAGCAACAACAGCGCCGTAGAACAAAAAATCCACCAGAACTGCATGGTAAAAATATGCTGAACCCGCTGTGCCACAATCTCGCCGGGGATCTTAATACTGACAATGCCGCGCAAATTGCCCACCTGATAGTTGTAGGCAGAGTCGTAGTGCGCACGAATAGTCGCTGGTGCCGATGCCTTGGCACCGTGGCAGCTCAAGCAATAGGGCTCCACCCAGATCGGTCGAGCATAATGATAAAACGCTCGCCCTTTGACATCGGTGAAGGGGACAAACAACCGCTGCGCTTGCGGGTGTTGCTTAAAGTAGTCAATTGCCGTCTGTTCAACAGCATCTGCCTGGTGATCAGCATTACGAGGGACATCAGACACATTGTTGAATGAAAAACCGGATTGTTCCCAATGGGGGATATCCTTGGAGATCAATCCCAATGCGTGGGCGGGTAAGAAGCCTAACGTTTTATCCGTTAGTGGTAGGCCGCTTTCAAGAAACTGATGGTGGTAGACGCGGCGAGTCGCCATTAATACCGCCCGGATCCGCTCAGCTGACTGGAGTAGCTCCTCTTCTGACTCTCGCTGAATAAACCTATAAGTGGCGTATTGCAGAATAAAAAAACCTGCGACAAACACCGCCAGCACGGCAAATAATATTTTGCTGCTGAGTGACATTGACTGTGTCCTTGTCAAGCTAAGGCTGAAAAACACTAACGCTAATAAGGTTATTTTGCGGCCAGAAAGTCCAAAAATTCAACAAACAGCTAAGCTCTTTTAGCATAGTGCAAAACAGATCAAGTCACAGGTTGATATATTGTCATTTTTTCCAATTAAGACAGCAGGTTCCAACCGATACCCGGCAACATTTGTCAGCACTAATCCGCAGAGTGCAGATTCTCACGCATCTGTTGCAGTACCTCATCTAGCTGTTGCAGTTGTGATGTGGAGATGCCTAACGTCATTTTGCTCACCACTTGCTGTTGTAACACGTCAGCCTGCGCCAGACAGGAAGCGCCTTTGGCCGTTAGTTGCAGTAATACACTACGGCGATCCTGCGGATGCGGGAGCTTCTGTAGCAGTCCTTGCTGCTCCATTTCAACCACCAAACGGGTGACCTGAGCCTTATCACGGTGCAGCTTCTGCGCTACTGACTGAGGGGTAATACCGTACCCCGCCCCCACTTGCCGCAGCACGCGAAAATATAGCAATGACATTTCTGGCAGCTCACGGTTAAACCGTTTTTGCAAGGCGGCTTTGTGCGATTCGAGCAACGCAAACAGGGATTGATTGATATTCATTGGTTGACTTTATCAACTAATCGGGATTTAATTGATTTTATCAACTAAATCTATAAAACAAAACTGTGACGGTGACGAATCACAGCGGGAATTTTTCTATGGCGCACCAATATCGTATCACTGTCGAAAAAATGGTAGGCAATACCGCAGTGCAACAGATGAGCTTTGATACCACTAACCATGACGACATCTTTGCTATTCTGGACAAAGTAGATGATCGCTTGGGTTTCAGCCATGAACAAACCCAAGGTTTTATCGTGGGTTTGAAACTGTTTAGCGAAGTGATGCTGGCAGAACGTCAACATCCGCTGTTCAGCGAATTTGGCCCACAATTAAAACTATTTATGAAAAAACTAAAATCTGGGCGCTGAGTTACAGCGCCAACACCGTCTGCAACTGAATGCTGCAAGTTGCCACTCGGTCATCTCTGAAGCTCCCCGACTACGTTATCGATAACCTGCCCAATAAAGCGGTCGTCCAGCCCGGTTGCTCATTAGTTGATTCGCTCGCCATCAACCGGCCAACTACCGATAATTTCGGCCCCACCAGCAACAACACCATCTAAGAGTTAATCTAGACAAAGCCCCCTGCTCTGCAATCAGCCGCAGGGGCCAAGCGGCAACCGCTATATCGTCACAATAAAAGGCCACAGATGGCTTACTGTCAGCGATGTGAGCCGATGTCATAGGTAAGAAATGTAGCCACCAAGCGGTGATGAACTCGCCGCGACCGGTAATGGTGGGAGATTGCGCCAACGGCACTCAACACGATTGCCGCTAATTTCAGCGACCCAACCACACCGCAGTATGCCAATAGTCGCAACAGCGCTGGAACCGTTCGCTATTCATGGTGGAAATTATGTGTCCTGAACCCCAAGCGCTGGCGAATGTTTTACATACAGTGCGGGTGTTGAGCCGCAATAGTGTAAGCTTCAAATTACTCAAGCGATGCTCGGCGCACCTTGTCGTTGCTGTCAAACTCAATCACACAACGATAATACCCTAAGGTGTAAGGGCTATCGGCCACAAGGCGACTACCATCGTTCAACGACTGCACGGACAGGCGTAAAAATTCACCGGTTGCGAGTTGTCTAAGCACTGAGGTTTTACTGACGCCAGGAGTAAAATTGCCGCAGAGAAAAACTACCTCATTCCGCGCTTCTCGCCAGACAAACAACCCGGTGAGTAACCAAGCAATCACCAGTAATGCGGCCACGATCAAAACAGCCTTTTTCATAGAAGCGTTCACAGGGCTTATCTCATTGAAATTATTATGGCTTAATTTAGAAAGCTTGCCTGATTACACAGCCTGTTCAACGATTGCTGGCAAGCCTACGCGCTGACTGCGACGTTCCATAAAGGCAACATCGCGCCAGACCCCATGCAACTGTCCGAGTTTTTCACGGATCCCCAGCAGTTTAAAACCATACTTTTGGTGCAGCGCAATACTGGCAAGGTTTTCACTGAAAATCCCAGCTTGTAAGGTCCAGAAACCAGCCGCTTCCGAATCATCGATAAGACGGTGCATCAAAGCCGACCCCACACCGCGCTGTTTAGCTTCATTAGCCACATAGATGCTGACTTCCGCAACTCCGGCATATACTGGCCGCGCCGATACTGCAGACAGCGCCGCCCACCCCAGTATGTTGTCACCAGATACGGCCACCAGCCGACACTGTGGCAGCATGGAGCCGTCCCACTCTTGCCAGCTTTTGTTGGCGACCTGAAATGTCGCTTGGCCACTGGCAATACCTTGCTGATAAATGGCACTGACGGCTGGAAAATCTGCCTCAGTAAACGCCCTGACTGCTAACATGAAGACTCCCCGCGACCACAATATACTGCGGCGTTATTCAGACTGTTCCTGCTGCCATTGTTCAATCACCTCTTTTGCGGCGCGGAAGGCTTCGATCCCAGCGGGCACTCCGCAATAAACGGTGGTCTGCAGCAATACATCCTGAATTTCGGCAACACTACACCCATTACGCAATGCCCCGCGCACATGCACTTTAATCTCTTCGCTAGCGCGTAACGCCACCAGTGTTGCGATGGTGATCAGACTGCGAGTCCGAGGAGGGATCACTTCGCTGCTCCAGATTTCTCCCCAACAATTGGCGGTGATCAGCGCTTGCAGCGGTCGAGTGAAATCAGTGGCATTTTTCAGCGAGTTATCAACATAAGCATCCCCCAGCACTGCCCGCCGTATCGCTAACCCTTGGGTATATTTATCCTGTGCCATTGTTTGCTCTCCATCGATTATTTCAGATAAGAGCAGCAATAATCGGTGACACTGTGCACTTTTAATGAAAAGCGGCTGTTACCCGGTACTGCAAACTGCTCACCCGCCGTTACGGTTAACCACTGGTCGCTACCGGGTAGCAGCACATCCAGTGCTCCGGCCTGGATCTGCATCAGTTCTGGCGCATCGGTGCCAAACTGATATTCCCCCGGCAGCATGATGCCCAGGGTTTTGACTGAACCATCCGCAAATGTCAGCTTGCGACTGGTCACTTTGCCATCAAAATAGATATTGGCTTTTTTCGCCACGGTGACTTGCTGAAACTCTGCCATATAAACCTCTTAAACCGGGGGTAGACTCACCAGCATTTATCGATGAAAAATTCGATTTTGCGCCAAGTTCTTCAGCATGAACAGTGCTTTTGTTGCGTTAACGTTAAAAAATATTCCACATGTTAAACGACAACACCTGTCACATGTTCGTCAGCGGTAGCACAGCGCCTTTACGCAATCGACTTACCATTGGCGGTGACATTCAACACCCCGTTTGTACCAAGTTTCAACACTATCCCGACTGCGTAACCACTGCCCACCAGTAAAAAGCTGTATTGGTCTTTTAAGACAGCATTGGTATTGCTAGGCATGTTGAACTTTGCTGTATAAATTTCATTCACTAATATATGGTAGCCACATCATTGAAATGCCAGTGATACCATGCTCGCATAATTCCTTGCTAATTCTTCATACCTTTTTGATATTGCAAGATAATGTCTCATTCGAGCAAAGTTGTTTAGCTCACGGAACGATCCCATAGACACTCACACAATTCCGCTGCCACTATCAAATAGTAATAGACAGCACCGGTCATTCCCTGTACAGTGACCGCAGCTGAAAATAGAGCCTCAAATTTAAAACCTACATTACGTGCATTATTCATAATATTCCGTCCTGCAGTTTCTAAGTGTCAGTCTAAATTTTAAAAGCTATGATCGCCTTCATAGGCACTAAATTATTAAATATTCAGGATATTATTATGTCTAATACCACTACCGGCACTGTAAAATGGTTTAACGAAGCAAAAGGTTTTGGCTTTATTGAGCAAAAATCTGGCCCAGACGTATTCGCACATTATCGCGAAATCACTGGCGCAGGATTCAAAACCCTCGCCGAAGGTCAGGCAGTACAATTTACTGTGACTGATGGACCCAAAGGTCCTCAAGCAACCAATATCATGGCTATCTAGCCCAAAGGTTAGATAGAGAAAAAGCAAGCCTATTCGGCTTGCTTTTTTATACATAAAAAATGCGTGAACCTATGATTTTATTAGCGCACTGCATCAAACAACGGTGCTTAAAGCAAATGTGCATCTCAGCACAATAGTTAACACCTACCTATTTTGGCTACAAAGAACAACCGCCTGTCCGAATTGCCACCCAATAACAGCGGCGAAAAAACCACGGTACCACCAGTCTTATATGTTACTCACTCGCACCCATTCAGATAATTTATGTGCTATTTCAATCTATTAAAATAGTTTACGTCTTTTAATTCTTTGTGCTCAGTATTGCCGAACATGTTCAGTTACAACGCTTATCCAGTCCTATAATTTTATTCTCCGTTGCCAGATGTTCCCGGGCAATGGTCTCTGCAATTTCCAATAGGAATGCGATACGCGCCAGATTGGATATTTTTTTTGCAGCCTCATCGGTTATTGTTTGCTGACCAGATGTAAAAGGTTGTTCTTTTGTCGTTGATTGCTGTAACTCACAGGGTGGGATCATACTTTGTTAACAGCATGGAACTTATCGATATCAGCATGATCTGATCAGGCATGTTATTCTACTCAGCCTAATCCATGTCCTTGTTTGACCATTTGAAACTCATTGAAGACCCA
>NZ_JAFNJD010000005.1:0-103245 GCF_017368415.1 Shewanella sp. 4t3-1-2LB | reverse complement strand
TGGGTCTTCAATGAGTTTCAAATGGTCAAACAAGGACATGGATTAGGCTGAGTAGAATAACATGCCTTCTCAGATCATGCTGATACTGATAAGTTCCATGCTGTTAACAAAGTATGATCCCACCCTGGGGAGGTGTATGGGTCGCTGATGAATAAATCATTATCTCTCACCGCACCTTCATACCAGCTGCGTTTACGGGGATCGTAGTTTTGCAAGATGACGTTGGGGTCATTTTGTAACATCTGACCATCGGTCGTCCCGAGGTAAGTGATAATAAAACCAAGTGCTTGTTTTGTTTGATGAAGGATAATGTGTGGCGCAATTTCCGGGTGTTCACTCAATGTGGTTGCTGTTTTTTCTATCGCCTGGACTCGGTCATTCATCCAACTGCTTAGATTGACAGAAACTGACTGTGCAAACCCGTCAATATCGGTGTTGAGCGTATTGTTAATGGTCTGATCGAGTGACGCCATACTTTGCCAAATCAAAGCAAAACTCATGACTGCCAGAAGCAGTGCCGAGGTCAGCGTTATTTTGATCCTTAAAGGCCAGTTATTGATGAAGGACAGCATACAACTCCTTAATCCTGCTGAATGATGGGATGCGACATAAAAAAGATTTCAGTAATGCAAGGAATACCAAGTGATGTTGTAACCGGGTTTCGGTCGGATATTCGAAATCTATGTCATTAAGATAAGGCGACTATCATAGCAGTTAACTTTAGAAAGTTATGATAAATAACTGGTAAGCATTAGCTGATGGCTCTGGAATTGGTTAATTATTCAGCGAAACGTGCCATGTGCTACTAGCATTGGGATGGCGCTGGTTTCCCTCAGCGTCTTTGCTGCTGGCCGCTGATTGCTGGCGGCGGAGGCTTAATTGCTCCGCCACTGATGACCACGGCAATCGCTGGCAACAGCTCGATAACCGCTGGCGTAGCTAGATACTGGTCGCTCAGTTAATCAGCCACCAGTAAGTTGCAGTTGTTGCAGGATCTCTTGTTGTTGTTCCGCCAGTTGCTGTTGTTCTGTCAGCACGTCGCGGAGGATTTGCTCCGTGGTCAACGGGTTCGCCAGTACTACGCGGAAAACTGTTACCGTTTGACGCTGGTAACGCGCAGGCTGCAACCGGGTTCGGGAAACAAAAGATTTCCCCTGTTCACGTTGGTTTTTCTGTACTAATTGTGTCAGATCGTTTAGCAAGTTGTTGAGCAACGCCACTTTATCCCATTCACCCTTGGTTACTGCAGCACTGAGCGCAACTTGTAGCTGTCTTGGTACATAGCGATACGTCAGCAGGCACAATTCCGGGGCACTTATCAATTCAAAATCTGGATGCGCAGTAATTAATCCGGCAAAGAAACGGGCCTTTTCCAGAGAGTTATTGATCAAAATCTCATAGCCGTGGCGGCCGATAATATTCAAGCAGGCGTGCACTAGCATTGCCATACCAGGCCGGGAACCTTCCAACGTTTGTGAGCCAAGATCTTTGGAACCACGGCGCAGGATATATTCGGCATGGTGCACAATGGCACGGGCGAGTCTGGGATCTCGAAATAGCACCATGCCAGCGCCCATTGGCACATACAGCTGCTTGTGCGCATCAATGGTGACTGAGTCCGCGCGCTCAATCCCATCCAGTAAGTATCGATATTTGGACGACATCAAACTGGCGCCGCCCCAAGCCGCATCGACATGAAAGTGGCACTGGTATTCGGCAGCAAGGTCAGCCAACTGGTGCAGCGGGTCGATATTCCCGGTTTCTGTGGTACCGGCAACACCAACAATTGCCATGATACGTACGCCTTGTGCCGTCAGCCGTTCGGCGGCTGCGCGCATTTGCGCTACATCCACTTTGTTGTCCGCATCGGTTGGGATTGACACAATATTCTGGCGGCCAATGCCCAGCAAGTCAGCGGCTTTGCCGAGGGAGTAGTGACCGCGTTCAGAAACTAGAATGGCCAGATCCTGCCAACCATAATGGCGCAGAGCCGCCATCAGTCCGGCGCTGGTAACCCCGGGAAATTCGCCATCGGCTTGCAGTAATTGGTTACGGGCAATCCATAACGCGGTGATATTGGCAACCGTGCCGCCGGAGCAAAACGCCCCTAGCGCGTGCGTAGCGCTATGCATCCATTGACGGTAAAACGCGGTATTTTCACCATAGACCAAGTGGTGCATCATCCCCAGCACCTGACGTTCTAGGGGGGTAAACGCCTTAGATGTTTCGATTTTGACCAGATTCTGGTTGAGTCCCACCATAACTTTGGACAGTGGCAAGACAAAGTAAGGCATTGCTGACGTCATATGGCCGATAAAGCTAGGTGCGGCAGTATGTACCGAATGTGCCACCAGGTTTTGCATCATCTCTTCGGTATAATCAGACACAAACGTGGGTTCAGTCGGGATGTTGTAAGCCTGAAAATCCTCTTCAATCTCGCTCAGCGGTTTCTCCAGTGCCACAATGCTCTGGGTCAGAAATCCCGCTAAATCCTCAGATAGCGCGTGTTCAATCTTACTTAAAGTCGATTCTGGCGCTTCTGGAACGGTAAAGATGCGCATCATGCTCTGCGCTGAGGCGGTTGCCTTGCGAGGCTTATCGGTCATGGATGGTCCAGATCTCACATTACAAGAGCCAGCCAACGGCAGGCGATATCTACTTGGGGTGCTCACTTTACTGCAAGCAGCATAAGGCGACAAGTTCTGGCTGTCAGTGCCATAAACACAAGCGCCTCTAGCCGATGCTTACTAAGCCGCCGTTGCCTATGCCGTTTGCCTTCACGAGCTCATTTTTTCGACCAGATAATCCACGAATACACGGATGCGGGCGGGCACATTGTTACCGCCGATAAACACGGCGTGAATCGCCTCTCTGTCCTGCGGGTTGTAGTCTTCAAGCAGTGCAACCAGTTGGCCGCTGGCCAGCGCCTGTTGCACATGAAAGCGGCCAACGCGGGTAATACCGATACCCTGTTGCGCCAGTTCTACTAAGGTTTCGCCGTTGTTTGCGATAACGTTACCTCTGACGGCGAGCATAAAATCCTTACCGTTCTGCCGAAACGGCCAGCCCGGCTCGATCCGGCGAAAGTTAAAATCGAGGCAGTTGTGCTTGGCCAAATCGGCTGGCGTTTGTGGCTCGCCAGCTTTAGCCAGATATTCGGGGGAGGCCAGTACTACGCGGCCGGTATCGCCTAAACGGCGGGCATGTAAACCGCTGTCTGGCAACTGGCCAAAGCGGATAGCCACGTCAACCTGACCGGATGCGACATCCCGGAGTTGGTCTGATACATCAATCTCCAGTGTGATATCGGGATAGCGCTGCAAAAACTCTTTTAATAGTGGCACGATTGTCAGGCGGCTATGTGCGGTCGCTGTGGTGACTTTGATCTTGCCACTGGGGCTGCCACGGTTAGCGATGGTTAGCTCGGTATCATCCAAATCTTTTAAAATACGCCGCGCGGCTAACGCGTAAGATTCTCCTTCGCTGGTTAAACGCAGACTGCGGGTGTTGCGCACGATAAGGCGCACGCCAAGGCGTTTTTCTAGCCTCGTCATCATGCGGCTGACGGCTGAAGGCGTAAGCTGCAGTTCACGTGCTGCCGCACTTAAACTGCCTGTACAGGCAACCGATAAAAAGGTTTCCATTTCTGCTGTTCTGTCGGTTTTTATTACGCTCATAAGAAACCTGCTGATAGTGATTAGCCTATTTGTGTACTGCTTATTTGTGATTCAGGCGCAAAGCTGAATGTCTCTGACGCTGCTTTTTCTCGGTTTTTAACATGAGTATATTCTGCTGCATCACAAATTAGCGAGATTTAATTCACGAGACACAGTATGAAAATCAATATTCCTTTATTCGCGCTAGCGCTAGGGGCCTTTGGCATCGGCGTTACCGAGTTTTCCCCTATGGGTATGCTGCCAGTGATAGCCACTGATCTTGGCGTATCTATTCCAACCGCCGGTATGCTGATCAGCGCTTATGCCTTTGGTGTATTGCTGGGAGCCCCTTTAATCACGCTGGCATTTGCCAATATGGCACGGCGTAATTTGCTGCTGTTGTCGATGGCGATATTTACCGCCGGTAACCTGATTTCGGCAATGGCCGACAATTATAACGTGCTGCTGTTGGGGCGAATTATTACATCGTTTAACCACGGCGCCTTTTTTGGTGTCGGGGCGATCGTTGCGATGAACGTGGTGCCGCCAGAAAAACGCGCCGGGGCTGTAGCCGCGATGTTTTCTGGTTTGACAATAGCGACCATCGGTGGCGTGCCGTTGGCCTCTTATATTGGTGAAGTGGTTGGTTGGCGCCCGGCTTTTTATGGTATGGCCGTTATTGGTCTGATGACCATGTTGGCGCTACGGCTGTCGTTACCGCCTATGGCCAATAAACAAAAAGCCAATGTGCGTAATGAGCTGCGGGTGCTGGGTAAAAAGCCGGTGCTGGTTGCCTTGTTGCTAACCGTGGTTAGCTCCAGTGCGATGTTTACCGTGTTTACTTATATCGTGCCTATTTTGCAGCAGGAGACTCAAGCTTCTACCTTTTTTGTGACGGCAATGCTGGTGCTGTACGGTATTGGTTTGGCCGTGGGCAATCTTCTTGGCGGTCGCTTTGCGGATCGTTCAATGGATTTAACGCTTATCGTGTCGTTAGTGGCGGTTATGCTGCTGTTGGTTGTGTTGGCTATCACTGTTGCCGTGCCATTAATGGTTGTGCCGCTGATTTTTATGTGGGGTATTGCCAGTTTTGCGTTGGTGCCACCACTGCAGGCTATGGTAGTACAGGAGGCAGCAGAAGCGCCCAGCCTGGCATCCGCGATGAATATAGGTGCATTTAACTTGGGTAACGCATTAGGCGCGATGTTGGGGGCGCTGATGATAAGTGCTGGCTTTGGCTTGAGCGCCGTGCCACTGGCCGGTGCGGCTACCGCAGCGGTGGGGCTGGTTATGGTATTGTGGTTCAGGTATGGCCGGCGGCCGGCGGTTGTTACAGCAGAGCAAAGCGCCGCAGGCTAACAATATTGTTTAAAAAGTAAAAAGCCTGAAAAACAGGCTTTTTAGACATTTACTGGGGCTTAATCTTAATTGCCGCTATGTGCATGAACTTGCATGACAAACCTAACGATGATGAACCATCTCTGCCCAACTGGTGTATATCGAAAAGGTAATCTTAGTTTTTGTCTTGTAGGCCAAGCACCCACATAGCAGCAATGTTACTGGCGGCTCGATGCAGGTTGGGGCGGGCATTGCGTAATGCATGTTCCAGATCTGTGGCGGCCGGGATGATATCGAAAATGGCTGCCATGCCTTTCTCTAGCACTTTTTCTGCGCCGTCGCCTAGACAACCCGCTATGCCTATCACCGGCAATTGTCTGGCTTGTGCCAGCCGCAACACACCCATGGGGGTTTTGCCGAAAATTGTCTGGCCGTCAATGCGTCCTTCACCGGTGATCACCAAATTGGCGCCCGCCAGCTTCTCATCCAGTTTGACGGCTTCCATGACGATATCGATGCCTGGGCGCAACTTGCCACCAAGAAACGCCATCACCCCCAGTCCCATACCACCCGCGGCTCCTGCGCCAGGTTGTTGCCGCAGATCGGCAAAACCGCTGCGAGCCAGAACATCGGCATAATGGCTCAACGCTTGATCCAAAGTGTTTACCATGGCTGGCGTCGCGCCTTTTTGTGGACCAAATACTGCGGAGGCGCCGCGTTCACCACACAGCGGATTATCAACGTCACAGGCGACTTCAACAGTACACTCGGCCAGCAAAGGTTGCAGCTGTGACAAGTCAATGCTGGCAAGCTGCGCCAGTGCGCCACCGCCAACGGCTAAGTCGTTGCCTGCTTTATCTAGCAAGCGGACACCCAGCGCCTGAGCCATGCCGGCACCACCATCATTGGTAGCACTGCCTCCCAGCCCCAAAATGATATGACGAATGCCGCGGGCAAGGGCATCGTTGATCAGCTCACCAGTACCATAGGTGGTGGTGATTAGTGGGTTACGGTCGGCAGCTTTCACGTGATGCAAACCCGAAGCAGCAGCCATTTCGATCACGGCAGTCAGCGGTGTTCCCGCAACCTGTCCCAGAATACCGTAGTGGGCACTGACTTTGTTGCCTAGTGGGCCGGTGACTGACAATTCAATGATGCTGCCATTGGTGGCATCCACCATAGACTGCACCGTGCCTTCACCGCCATCGGCAACCGGCACTTTTAGATATTCGGCATGGGGTAAGTGCAGTTTAAACGCCGTTTCAATCTCGGCGGCGACTTCCATAGCACTCAGACTTTCTTTAAAGGAATCCGGAGCGATGACTATTTTCATTGAGTGTTCCTGTTACAGCAGACTGCCGCCCTGATGGACGGCAGCAAATCGGAATATTTACAGCAGTACTAAGCTGAGCGACCAGACAAAAATAATGGTTACAATGCCCTGTACTAAGGTGGCCATGGTCTGAGCCTTGTAGGCTTGTGACACGCTCATGCGACTGAACTGAGTAACCACCCAGAAGAAACTGTCATTAGCATGAGACACTGTCATGGCCCCAGCACCAATGGCCATCACAGTCAGCACATGGCCCATTTGCGAACCTAAGCCAATGGATTCTAGCATTGGCGCAACCATCGCAGAGGTAGTCACCAGCGCCACAGTGGAAGAACCCTGCGCGGATTTCAGTGCCGCCGCCACAATAAATGGCATAAAGATGCCAATCCCCAATGCCGACAGGGTAGTACCCAGATAATCACCAATTGGCGTGGCTTTGATAACAGCACCAAAGGCGCCGCCAGCACCGGTGATCAACAGAATGGGGGCTGCACTGGTAAGACCTTCCGAAATCCGTTGTGAGAACTCTTTCATACGGTTTTCTGGTTTGAGCAGCAACAGCGACAACAGCAGACCTATCATCAAAGCATTCAACGGTTGTCCCAAAAAGTGCAGCAGCGCAAATACATTACCAGTACCAAAAGGCTTGGATGGAAAGGCGGCAATTGAACCGATACAAATCAACAGAATCGGCACAAAAATAGGGGCAAAGGAAGCCAGCGCGCTGGGCAGTTTGCCGTAAGCGGCTTTTACTTTCTCAAACTCTTCTGCCTGATGCACCAGTTCTTCGGCACCTTCGCCCTCTGGTTCATCTTTCATAAACCGGTTAGCCCATAGCAATCCCGCAAGTGCAGCGACAACGGCGACTACTAGGCCAACACCGATAACCAATCCCAAACTGTCTTCCAGTCCTAGGTTTCCCGCTGCTGCGATAGGCCCAGGTGTTGGTGGCACAAAGGTGTGGGTTGCATACAAACCGGTTGCCAGTGCCACGCTCATGGCGACACTGGACACCTTCATGCGACTCGCCATCGATTGTTTAAGACTGTTCAAAATAACGAACCCGGAGTCACAGAATACCGGGATTGACACCATGTAACCAATGATGGACATAGTGAGGGTCGGGAAGCGGTTACCCAGCAATTTGATCACCGAGTCGGCCATAGTGATGGCGGCACCGCTTTTTTCCAGAATAGTGCCGATGATTGTCCCCAATACAATCACCAGACCGATATACCCTAGAATACCGCCGAAACCTGTACCTATGGTTTTGGCAATATCCTTGAGTGGCAGACCGAAGCACAGTGCAGCGATAAACGTTGCCAGCAACAGCGTTAGAAACGGATGAAGCTTAAGTTTGGATGTAGCGATCACAATGAAGATGATCACTCCCAGTAATATCAATACCAGGTTCATGATGGTCCCTTAATTTTTTGTTATTCGGGTTTATCTTTAGGCGTTTATATCCTGGCGGCCAACAGGCACAAGGACTCCGCCATTATGCGGGACTTGGGGCTGACAAGGCTTTGGAAATGATCACGGAAATTATTGTCACAAACGACATTTTTTTGGTCATTTGCACAAAATACTAGGATTGTAGGCGTTCCAGTACTTCGCCAAGATAGAGCTGTAATAGCCCATCCAGTGAGTTGAGATCAATACCGGTAATCTGGGTGATTTTTTCGAGGCGGTAACGCAAAGTATTGCGATGAATATACAGTGCATCGGCACAACGCTGCTGGTCACCAAAATGCTGCAGATAGACTTGCAGTGTCTTGGTCAAAACACCGCGCCGATCGCGTTTTTGCAGCAAGCGGAATGGAGCCGCTAGCTCTTGACCCCGCCAGTCATCGCCCAGTCCAGAGAGCAGCACTGGCAACGCATGATCTTGATAAAGATATTTAGTTTGCTCCGGTGCCCGCCGTTTGCCGAGTGCCAAGGTTTCACAGGCGGTGCGATAGGATCTGACAATACCGCCAGCGCCGGGAAAATAATGCCCCAAGGCAATTTTTAGTCTGCCCTTGGTGTCCGCTGGGAGCCGAGCCAGTAACTTCTCAATACGAATGTCTTCCAGTGACGGGTCCCAACTGCAACCATCGAGAAATGCAGGTTTAAGAATGACTAACTGATCCAATGCCGTCAGCGCCACCAGATTGTTGCGTTGTGGATATTCCAGCAGTAATTGAATATCGCGCAGACTAGTGTGCTGCAGTTCATGTGCTTGCAGCTCAATAACCGCAGCTACCCGTGGCACAGTTAAATCAATCTGCAGCTGTTTGGCCCAGGTTTGCATCTCCTCGGGGTAGCTGCCCTCATGACGGATCAGCTGCAAAATAAACTCTTCGCGCTGACGTTTACGCCACTGCTCCACTTCCAGGGAGTTGGCTTGTTCCACCATCATCTCCGCGGTCATTTTCAGCAGTTCCCCGAATTGCATTAGTTGCGCTGGTGCGCCGGTAATCCCCACCACGCCAATGATTTGTCCGTGATAATGCAAGGGCAGATTGATACCGGGTTTGACGCCATGAAGACTGTGTACACCGCCATCATCGATAACCACTGTACGATTCTGGCTGATGGCCAGTAATGCGCCTTCGTGAACGGTATTGATACGGCTGCTGTCACCAGAGCCGAGGATCACTCCCTGACTGTTCATTACATTGATGTTGTGATCAATGATCCGCATGGTGCGATCGACAATCTGTTGCGCGGTTGCAGCATCAAGGAAATACATGGGGCTATCCGTTCATCAGCGCAGCTACCCGCTGCTGCAATAAAGGTAACAGGGTTTGCTCAAACAGTGGATGCTGTTTCAGCCACAAACGATTTCTGGGGCTGGGATGGGGCAGTACCAGCATCTGTGGCCACAACGATTGCCAAGCAGCAACCGCCTGTGACAAGTTAGCTTTTGCTAGCGGATTGCCGGCCAAGTGCCAGGCCATGGCATACTTCCCCAGCAGTAATGTCAGTTGAATATTGGGCAATGACGCGAGTAGTGGCTGCCGCCACGCCGCGGCGCACTCAGGTCGTGGTGGTAAATCACCTTGCCGTCGACCATTTTTTTCTTGGGTACCAGGATAGCAGAAACCCATCGGCACTAGTGCGAACAAGTCGGGATTGTAAAACTGCTCACGCGTGACACCTAACCACTGTCGTAATCTATCACCGCTGACGTCGTCGAACGGCCGTCCCCGCTCATGGGTAATCCGCCCGGGGGCCTGGCCTGCGATGAGAATTCTAGCGGGAGCCGCAGCCTGCAAAATGGGTTTCGGGGGCAGTGGCAGATGTGACTGGCATAAACGACAATCATTAATCTGTTGCAGTAAAATCGCCGATGCGGCTATAACCATTGTGGATTTAGCTTCCTAGCAGCAATTGCCACAAATGATAGAGGTTGTAGAGGCACCAACCTACACTTAGTAGCAACAATATCCAACGCATAACATGAAACAATATTGATGGTTTTGGCTGTTGATTAAGTGAAAACCAACCGATTAACAACGTCAAAATAACTAGCGGCCAGGCGAGCAAAGACAGCAATAACAAAAAGACACTGGCGCTCAGTAACACCCAGCCCGCATGATTACCACTACGACGAGCCGAATTCTGCAACTGTAATGGCAATAAGGCCAATGAGGCCGCAATAATAATTAACCCCAAATTCAGCGTGAGGTAGGCCGTTGAGCTGTTATCTTCTAGGACCATCACCGCGGCCAGTATCGGCATTAGCAATGACAGCGTGGTATGTGTGGTAACAAAACGTCGGCTGCTGTATTGACCATTGAAGTAAAACAGCAACTGCAAAGCCAAATTCACAAGTGTGAATCCGCCAAGCCCCAAGATGACAAAGACACTGGCTAAAACGCCATTGGTGGAGTCTGCAAAAACTGGCAGTGTTATGGTTGCCAGTGAGGCTCCTATTGCCAGGCGTCCACATAAAGAAGAGCTGAAATTCATACCGTAAGGTGTTTGTTATAAATGATCCGCCATACCATGTCGTAAACGGACGCGAGTTGCAAGGGCTGTTTGAAAGTGTCGAACACGAATACCACTAATTAACTAAAAAAATTGGGCGGGTCCCTCCGCCTGAGTATCACAAGGTAAAGTGGCATCGGTATCTGTCGTTGGAACAGATAGTAGATATAATGTTAATAAAATGTAATTTACTTTGGTTGCGGTGGCGAAGCAAGTGAAATCTGCTGTTACTGTGAACTGATAAGTGAAAGGGATAGGTGAGATACCACCATAGAAAAAGCCCGCATTAAGCGGGCTTCAATTATTGTGGTTGCTCGGGACTAAAGCTTGTAGTTTACGCTCAACATGACTAAATGCGCGGTGTAGTCGTGGCTGAGGTCGCCAAAGCTTATCAGATTCCAGATCCCATCAACGGCCAGATCGTTAGCGGCATCGTTGTCTTCATACTTCACCATCTTGTAATCAAGACGCAGTGCAACTTTCTCAGTGGCTTGATACTGGGCGTAGGCATTGACATCCTGCTCTTTAGCAAAGTAGTCGCCATAATCCCCGGTCACACCCTGACGTACTTTGGTTGTTGAATCAGATTTTGAGTAAGTGTAATCCAATCCCAGGCGCAGTTTTTTCTCTAACAGATTGTCGTAATAGACTCCTGCACCCACAACATCCACCTTGTCTTCAGTATTGGCAAACCAGGTCGCAACAGTGCTGAAGTTGGCGGCACCCGCTTGTTCATTCTTGATGGTCTGATGGTTGTAGAACAGATTCAGATTAAGGTCTTCCAGTATCTGATAGTTCACGCTAGCGTCATAACTGACTTCACGGGATTCTGTCAGCCCGATAACGGTGTCACTGTAATCATCCAATGCATAACGACCACCAAAATCGATAGTCAGGTTATCCAAGGGTGAATGTGTTACCCGTGCTTCCACCATCTTACGGTCACGATTTGCCAGATAATACTTACGCAGTAATGGATTGGCTTCAGAGGATGTCCACTGTGAGGCTTCATAATCGGAGCCATCACGCTTGCCATAGCTGCCTTTGAGCGACATATTCCAGTGTTCCAAGGCACTAACAGCCAAGCGCGCCCACACGCTGTTCTCATCGGTGACTTCACGATCGCTGTAATTGCGTTCGTCACGGCGATAATCATAACCACCGGTCAGTTTTACCCCAGAAATAATCCGGTAATCAGCGGCCAATTTGCCTTTCTGAACAGTAGAGTCATAAGGTGTATTGTAAACGGCGTTACCGGTGACGTTATTAACGCTAATCTGTGTCCACTCGTAAACATCTGTCTGATTGTCACGGTCATAATAGTTGTAACTACCGGAAATCCGCAGATCATTGCTGATGCGTTTTACCGCACGGATATCCATACCTGTGATGTCCACTTCAGCATCCAGATTTGTCTCAGGTAATGCGTAGTTATAACCAGAAGTAACAAAATCCTGATCCTGAGTCATGCGGCCCATCATCAGCCGTCCACTCACAACACTGCCATCGGCGCTATACTGACCACTTAGCGACACAGTATGGGCATTATTGTCGGGATCAAGCGACTTATAACCTGCCGTTGCACCGCCAAAGGTTGGGGTGTAGGCGCTGTCAAAGCCCAAGCTCTGATCATCGTTACGGAAAAACGAGCCGTTGTAGGTTAGGGCGGTAAACCAGTGATCGCCTTTGAGCTTGATACCAGCTTCAACGGTGTCGGTACTGTAATCTACCGGCTCTGGGAGCATGGCTGATTGATTGAAGATAGTACCGGAGGTAGTTTTTACCCCAGATTTGTCTTCACGCTGATAATGCACAAAAGTGCTCCACAGCTGATCGGCCTGATACTCAAAACCGAGGCCGTAACGTTTGCGTTTCAGTGACAGTTCAAAGGGTGACAAGCTGGAGGGTAATGCGGTCATGCTGTCACTCGCACCAGCGGTTACCCAGTTGCTTGGTAGTGACAGATAATCAGTACCAATGCCAGAGTAGGGGGTCAGTGCTGTTTCGCTGCTGTAGGTCGCAATCTGACGATAATTGGCAGAGACTTTGTACTTGCCAATTTTGCCAGAAGTGATTTCAGCTCGGCCGTTTTCCATCCCTAGGTTAGTGGCTTTGATTTCGGCCTGATAGCCATCTTTACCACGGTAACGAATATCTGCATCAACTTTCCCAACAACGTCATTCTCTGCTGCAAGAGCATTGGCAGAATGAATATCATCGCTGTCGTTGTAACCAACACCTACACCAACCTGGCCGCTAGCGCCGGTTTCAATTTTACAGGCGCTGCATTTCCAGTTTTTCATATTGATGCTGCCAGTATTGGCATCGGCGATACCATAACCGTCAGCCGCCATTGCTGCACCAGCGTTTGCCAGTAAAGCAATAGTGATCAAATTAATATTAAATTTCATCTTCCTGCTCCCTTAACGCTGCAGCAACTTGCCGGATGGGTTGTTGGAACCATGTACTTGGCTGTGGCAGTTCAGACAACTTCTACCGCCAGTAAAGGCACTGCCATTTACAGTAGAACCAAGGCCGGTATTGCCTAAATAGGCGTTACTGGTGTGGCCATCGCTGGCGTGGCACTGTTGACATAATTGTGGTGCACGGGCCTTCAACATGGCTTCATTGACTGAACCGTGAGGGTTATGACATGTCACGCAATTTTCGGTCACTGGCGCATGTTCCCACAACTTAGGTCCACGTTTTTCAGCATGGCAGCTGTAGCAGGTTTCGTTAATGGATGGCTTTACCAGGTCAGATTCTGTGCTGGTACCATGTGGATTGTGGCAATCGGTACAGGTCATCTGGTTCCACTTCAGCGGATGTGCAGAGCGTTTGTTCATGTCTGCTTTTTGCTTGGTGTGGCAACTGGTACACACTTCTACTTCTGTGGCTTTTGATAGCACCGGATCTTTGGCGGCATGGATTGTGTGGCAAGAGGCGCAAGCGACATCCGCATTATCATGATGACTGCCATCCCAGTTCATCCGTTTGTCATCTTTATGGCAACTCAAACACACGCTGTTCTGCTTCTGTGCCGACAGCGTTGAGCCTTTACCAAAGGTGATCATCGGTTCATTACCACCACGGTTATGGTTGCCCAGTGGACCGTGACAAGCTTCACACTGTAAACCAGCCATAGGACTCTTGCTGGAGTCAACAGCACCATGAACTCCTTCAAAAATGTCCATAACATGTTCAGTTTTACGGTGACACATCAGACAGGTGTCAGCACCTTTAGGGGAATATTTGCCTTCGGCAAACTTCTTATCAAGCGTTGCTTCCACTTCGGCGGGTGTCATTTTGGCATCCCATTTTGCTGCATGAGCAGTGTGGGTCAGCCCGAAAGACAACACTGCTGCCATCAGCGTGGTGCTCAGCATTGTCTGTATCTTTTGGTTTGTATTCATTGTTTGCATCCTTGATTTGTCCAAACTTGGCTGAAGGCAGGGAGGCAACGCCTCCCTGCGGGTCCGGGCAAATTACATATTGACCACTGTATGATCTGCTGCTGTTGGTTTGTGGCAGAAGAAACAGGTTTCTGACTGCGCGGCCTGGTTGGCGGCGGTGTAATCACCGTTAACAACTGCACCGTAGCTTTCAAGCGTTGCTTGAGAGTGCAAACCATCAGACCCCAGTGCATGACAGGAAGTACAAACGGCAGTGATTGGTGTGGTGTACTGGCCCGCAGCGGTTGCCAGTGCGCCTTTGTTTTTGAAGGCATCCAGATTCAGGTCATTATGGCACTGGGTACATTGGGTGATCACCCCAACTTCGTTGTGAAGCAGATGGACTTTCATCTCAAATGCGCCTCTCATGGCTCCACCAGTGTAAGTACCATCAGGAGTGTGACAAGCTACGCAGCCGTCCAGTCCTACGGTCATCTTGCCATTGACTTCGCGTCCCAACTGTTCACTGAGCACAAAACCTGCGTGATGGCCTTTGTGTAACTGGAAGGTTTCACCGTGACAGTTTTGGCAACCTGCGAAGCTCACTGAGTCAGTGTGGCGATGAGTCGGTGCACTGCCTGATTTTGTACCAAAAGCTAACTGCGCTTTCATGCTAGTGGTTTCGCTGTCAGCAGTACAGTTCACCAAGTTTGCGCCACTGGTGCACATTTCCAAGCCGATAAAGCTGAAAGCAGTATCAGCCGCACCACTACCAAATGGCAGAACCTGTGTGGTGTAAACCAGTTTTCCGTCAACAATGCTAACATCACTTTGCAGTGCGTTGTCGGCAATCAGGTCTTTGCTGTCATGGGCCTTGCCTGAGCCAGGGCTAGCGATGTAGCCCATTACTGGGAATTCAGGATCGACGTTAGTAACGGCTTCCAAGCGTTTGATCTTGCTCAGTTCAGTGCTGGCATCCAGCGGCTTTCCTTCACTGTCGAGCAATGTCACACTCAGGGTGGCAGAGTCATCAGTGTTCGCAACCAGTGTCGCTGACATACCTACTTTGGCGATGACAGCTTTTCTGTTCTGATAGTCAGTAGAGTGAACTTGCTCGGTCCATTCACTGTTATGGCAGGCAACACAGTTGGAGTTATCAGACTGTTGGCTATGTCCCTGACCTTTAGCAAAATCGATATTGCTATGGCAACTGCCACATGCTTGGGCTGTTGGTACTTTAGACCAGTTACCCCAGTCTGGTGTCAGCTCACCCTGATCACTATGGCAAGTGCTGCAGGTTTTCAGTGCATCAGTTTCATACACTGGGGCCGGTACACCTTCGTCACCCAAAGTAAAATGTTTGGCATGGATCAACATGCTGAATTGATCGTCTGAGTTACTCAAACGGTTCGGTGTATGACAGCTGGCGCACATGTTAACGTCATTGTATGAACCACTGTGGTGAGCGGTACTGACGTCACCATGACACTTGTTACAGCTGGCGGTGGCCACTATTTTGCGGGAATATCCGGGTTCATTACCTGCAATAGTGTAATCAACAAAAGCATTGCTGTTAGGAACCGCAGTGCCATCTGGCAGAGGCGTATTATACGCACGGATCATAAAGCGCTGGGCCAGTTCTGGATTAAATGTGGTGCGGGTGCCAGCACTATCTAAAAAGTTGGTGGCGAAAGAGTAGGTGTAAACCCCATTTTTCTTATCAACCAAAGTACCTGGACAGCTGCTGCTAAGATCACAGGTCTCATCGACGATATATTGCCACTGACTGGCATTACCGACACCAGTTGCCCCCTGAGGCAACAGCTGCAGGGCGTAAAAACGCATTTTCTGCAAACCAACCACAGCTTTATCGTCCTGGTTGGTCACCTGAAAACGAAGGCTGGCAACTCCATCCTGAACGGTAGTGTCATAAAAAGTAAAATTCAGATTGTTGATGGTCATGGCGGGGCTGCCTCCGGCAGCACCATCAGAACCGCTTGCACCATCTGCGCCGTCGCTGCCGCCACAGCCGCTAAGGGCCATGGATAACGCACCGGCAACCAGCAGTAGCGCATATTTCGATTTACTTGCGTTCATCATTATTTTTTCCCTGCAATGTGGAAGCACTCGGTCAACATTCTGCCGGTTTATTACCGATAGATAGGTGTTGTAATCAGCTTGTTGACCCATGCTGGATAAAGTATCTCCCACGAAAAGGCTAACTCAGAATATCAATAAATGCTTCTAAACAGACGTTAATGTGTGACTTGGATCCTTCTATTTAAAAAGGGTTATTTGTGCTGTTCTAGTTGTACTACAGCTTTTGCTGAATAACCTGTTAAACTATATAACTTACTGTTTACAAAAAATGAAGGAGGCATATTGCCTCCTTCGTTTGTCATGCAGTTAAGTATTAGCTTAATTGCCGTGAACTTTCAGCAACTGTGCTGGTGTGTGGCAAGTATTACAGGTTTCAGCGGCTCGCTGTTTCACATCGTCGGCACTGGTGCCATCAAGGATGCCGCCGTTGGTTTCGATATGAGATTTACCTGAGTCGGTCAGATACTGTTGGTGGCAGCTCAAACAGGCCCCGGCATCGGAAGACACCCATATTTCTGCTCCGCCGTTGGTAGTATCACCGTAGCGCCATACACGCTGTGCATCTCGTCCCAACGCAATGCCATCAGCGGTATGACAGGTCTGACAATCCGTTTTCAGCACGGTGCCTGACCCCAGACCGGCATACTTCAGATAGTGACCTGGCTGTTCATGCACTTTGAAGGCAAAACTGGTTGGCACTTTACCGCCTGGGTAGCTGTTATCTGTTGTCAGCGTTTTATCAGGGGTATGACATGCCTGACAGTTAACACCGTTGTCGTTGTGCACAATTGCCTTACCATGACAGCCCAGACACTTGTTGGCATCAATGATAGGCCGACGGGTTGCGACTGTGCCTGAGTCATCCACTCCGGTATCGCCCCATACAAAACGATAAGGATCCTGTTTGATATATACGGTGCGGACTCCATCGGCACTGCAGGCTGTAAGTTGTACGTCGTCTACCCCGTAACCGCCGTTATTGAAGCAAGCTTGCAGCGTTGACCAGATTTCAAAGGTTTTGCCTTTGGCATCTGTTGGCATGTTCATGTTATTCAATGTCAGTGTGTAGGTCTTGGTAGCCTCATCATAGCTACCTTCGCTCAGACGTGTGCGGCGGTTGCTGTAGGATGCGTCATTGTATGCGGGGAAGTCTTTGTCGATATCCCAACCGACCACCATGCGACTGCTCTGACTGACGAAACTCTGATCTACGGCATTGCCGTTGGCATCCAACACTTGTACTTTGAAGGTCAGTTTGCTGTTGGCGTCTAGCCCAATATCAGTCACCTTGACTCCCATCTGCTGTGCCAGCGTATAGGCTTTTAACACATCGCCATGACGTTTAACCGCGCTGCCAGTGCCAGCATACGGTGACTCGGCATTGTGGCAAGACATACAGTCGGTACTGCTGTGGTGTGCAGAGGGTTTTTCAGAATGACAGGCGATACATGCGGTATTGCTTTTCTCTTGGGTAAACAGTGCCGCATCACTAGGGGCGTTGCTCCCTTGGACATGACATACTGCACAATTTGCTGCGGGGGTTTGCGGGAAGTTGACTTCACCAAAATCCTCTAGAGCACCGTGATATCCCACTATTTTATAAGGATCTGCCACTTCGTTGCCATCTGCGTCATAGGTATGGCGCTCGCTACCGCGGTGAATGGCATGGATCATATAAGTGAAGTCGATACTGTTACCTGATTCAGGATCGCCAGAAGTGGCGGTATGGCAAGCTTCACAGTTTTCAAGATCCAGACGACGACCGCCATGAGCTTTAAGGCTGTCAGGCTGATGGCAGGTATAACAAGCGTTGATTGATACCACGTTGCGGCTTTGGATCCCCGTTGTCATCCCGCTTGAAGGTTGCCAGTCGAAATGGGCATTGACGGCAAGCGATGTCAGTTTGAGTTCAAGCGTGGCACGTTGAGTATCTTCGGCATGGTAGGTAACGGTCAGCGGCGTAGTGACGTTGGCAACATTGGTTTGGTAGGTATAGTTGTAGGTGCCATCACCATTATCCTTCAGACAATCATCGCAACTTTTAGCCACTTCAACATCGGCCTGATACTGCGCAGAAGGATGAAGATTGTCTACGTTGGTTGGTACGTCGGTCGGTTGCTTGACCACATTAATATAGGATTGCCATTGGTAACCATGGTCAAAACCGGCGCTGGTATCAGTGGCCGCATCAACCACATGAGTTAGCTGGGCGATACCAAAGCGCAGATCGTAATCCTTGGTGAGTCCCACCACTGCAACGCCGTTGGCGTTGGTCAGAGAGAAGGTAACGCTTACGCTGCCATCAGAAATCGAGGCGTCGGTAAAATTGGCATTCAGCGTAGTGGCGTTGTCGATGTTGATTGTGGTTAATCCGGGTTCACCGGGGGCACCGTCCTGACCGTCTTTGCCGTCGCTTCCGCAACCGGCGAGCATTAAAGACAATAGACCGGCTCCCAACAGCGCTTTGCTCGCGGCATTGAAATTAAACCGTTTCATCATTATGTATCCCTGCAAGGTTTGTTGTTCTCACTGTAACGGGCATTGATTTTAGAATTGTCGCTGCAGTGAGTGGAGTGAGATTTCCATACATAAGGCTATCCAAATGTAAGGCAATACGCAGTTATTTTAGCCGGGTTATGTGATTGAGATCTGACTATTTATAAAGGAGTAACTTGGTTTCTGGACAAATGTTTAAAGCCGGTATTCGTGGCTACAGATAAGTTTAAAAAAGACAACAACTAAGATGTTTCTGCCTGCAACCGTCGTCAGAAGCACTCAGCAACGGCTGCCTAATATCAGTGAGTGGTTTATGTGCACTGTCTAATATTTTTATATTTGGCCGCATGTCTTTCGCTGGAAAAGCAGTACAATCTCTGCAGTACTTGCATGTTAGCAGTTTTGATGTGGGTCATTTTTTGATTATCTGAAATCCGGCTCGTTCCCTGTTTTTCTGACCAAGCACACAAAGTTGCTACAAACAGCAGTTTATTTTCATCTGGCCGTTTATTCCTTCAGGGTTTTGTCACATAATACGGACACAATTGAAAATTATTATCGTTTACAACTAGCGCTAATAATTCACGCGGAAGCAGTCGTGTTAACGGCTGTAAGGCAGTCAAAGTGGTAGAGGCAATGAAGTTAAGTGAATTGAACCCCGGCGATCGCGCAAAAATCTCCGATATTGGACGTCTGGAGCTTCCATCCGCCGTTAAGCGCAAGCTATTGTCACTGGGTATCACGCCCGATACTCATTTCTCACTTATCCGTCGCGCACCGATGGGATCAGGTCTGGAACTTGAAATCCGTGGTAGTAAATTGTGTGTGCGCCAGGAATTGGCACAGATCATCGAAGTGGAGAAGGCCAATGATTAAGCAGTTTCATTGTGTCACGGTTGGTAATCCCAACGCCGGTAAGTCAACTCTATTTAATGCCCTGACGGGTGCTAATCAGCAAGTGGGCAACTGGGCCGGCGTCACGGTTGAGAAGAAAACCGGTCTGTTCACACTCAACGGTGTTGATGTTTACCTGACGGATCTGCCCGGCATTTACGATATTTTGCCATCAGAAAGTGACTGCGATTGTTCACTAGATGAACAAATAGCCCAGCAGTTTCTGGCAACCCAAAAAATGGATGGCATTATCAACATGGTTGATGCCACCAATATTGAACGTCACCTTTATTTGACCGTTCAGCTGCGGGAGCTCGGTATCCCCATGGTGGTGGTGCTGAATAAGATTGATGCGGCCATTAAACGGGGTATCAAAGTTGATACTGAGGCCATGAGTAAAGAACTCGGGTGTCCGGTGATTGGTGTGACGTCCCGCGAGCCTAAAGATGTTGAAAAAGTGAAGGCTTTGGTGGTGCAGTTTTTCGAAGGCCAGGTATCTTCAGCACCGTTAATCTTGGACTATGGTCAGGAAATTGAAGCAAGTGTAGCGGCGTTGCGTGCTGCCGAACCCAATTTAAGCCGTGGCCGGGCGCTGGCAAAATTGGCCAATGGCAAGGGCTGCAATGCTTGCCATCGCGGTAGCAATGATCAGGAAGTTGAGCAATGCACTGAAAGGTTGGCACGAGAAGGCAAGGACATTGAAGTTCATGCAGCCGCCACCCGATTTAATTTTGTCGAAGCATTATATCAGGCGGCGATTCACGCTGAAGATAAACCCACCCTGAGCGACCGTTTGGATCAGGTTGTATTGCATCCGATACTGGGGGTACCGATCTTCCTGCTGGTGATGTATCTGACATTTATGTTCGCCATTAATGTCGGCAGCGCTTTTATCGATTTTTTCGATATTGCTGCGGGTGCCTTGTTTGTGGATCACCTGGGGGCTTGGCTACAGAGCGTTAATTCGCCTGAATGGCTGATCACCCTGTTGGCCGGTGGACTCGGTCAGGGTATCCAGACCGTTTGTACCTTCATTCCAGTGATTGCCGCGCTGTTTCTGGCGTTGTCAGTGCTTGAGGGCTCAGGCTACATGGCACGTGCGGCGTTTGTGGTTGATGGTCTGATGCGGCGTATCGGCCTTCCCGGCAAAGCGTTTGTGCCCATGATTGTCGGTTTTGGTTGTTCCGTGCCAGCGATTATGGCGACCCGCACTTTGGGCAGCGAACGTGAACGTATTGTGACCGGCATGATGGCGCCCTTTATGTCCTGCGGTGCGCGGTTACCTGTATATGCGCTGTTTGCCGCAGCATTTTTCCCTAACTCTGGTCAGAATTTGGTGTTTTTGCTGTACATCATCGGCATTATTGCCGCCATTGGCACTGGACTGATGTTACGTAAGACATTGCTGCCGGGTAACAGCAGTGCGGTAGTCATGGAGCTGCCAGGGTATGAGTTACCAAAGCCGCGTATGGTGTTAGGTCGTACCGGAAAACGTACCAAGAGCTTTATCCTCGGCGCTGGCAAAACCATTGTACTGGTGGTCACAGTGCTGAACTTCATCAACTCCATCGGGACCGATGGCACCTTTGGTCATGAAGATAGTCAGGAATCTCTGTTGAGTGTTGCCAGCCAGAAAATTACCCCAGTGTTTGCCCCCATGGGCTTGCAACAGGATAACTGGCAGGCGACGGTTGGTATTGTCACCGGTATTTTTGCCAAAGAAGCGGTTGTTGGCACTCTCAATAATTTATACAGCAGTCATGGGCAGGATAAAGGGGAACTGACGCCACTGACCGACAGCTTTAAAGAAGCGTTGGCCACTATTCCGCAGAACCTCTTGGGGATCAATCCGAGTGATCCTTTATCGTTGTCGCTTGGACACGTTGATAACCTGAATGAGGCAGCGGAAGAACAGGGTGTGGCACAAACTACCTTCAGTGCCTTGCAAACCGGGTTCAGTGGTCAGTTGTCGGCGTTCACTTACCTGTTATTCATTCTGTTGTATACCCCATGTGTGGCAGCAATGGGGGCGCTGGTGAATGAATTTGGACCGCGCTGGGCCGGTTTTGCTGCTAGTTGGACCTTAGCGCTGGCCTATGGTACCTCAACAGTGGTTTATCAAGCGGCCACCATTCCCGAGCATCCGTTGCAGTCAGCTGCTTGGATTGCATTTTTCGCCGCGGCATTGGTAGGTTTCTACGCTTGGCTGAAACGCAAAGGGAAACGGACGCAACAACTCATTCCTGGGATAAAAATTATCACCGAGTAATGATTGGACATTTGATTGAAAAAGCAGCGCTATTTGCTGCTTTTTCTTTTTGACAGAACGTTGACGGACGTAACGACAGTTTTTATCCTAGAAGCATTGTCAGCGGGCATGATCTGTAGGATCATGCCCGTTTTATAACGATTGCACGGTTCGCAAAGAGGAATTACATGAGTCAGCTGGACACTGAAGTACGTCCGAGTAACTTCATTCGCAATATCATTGATGAGGATTTGGCCAGTGGCAAGCACACTAGTGTGCACACCCGGTTTCCGCCGGAGCCTAACGGTTTCCTCCATATCGGTCACGCAAAGTCTATTTGCCTGAACTTCGGTATTGCCCGCGACTATCAAGGACAATGCAATCTGCGTTTTGATGATACCAACCCGGAAAAAGAGAATATCGATTACGTCAATTCCATTAAGGAAGACGTGCGGTGGCTCGGTTTTCAGTGGAGTGGTGATATTCATTATTCATCTGACTACTTCGATGCTCTGTACGGCTATGCAGTTGAACTGATCAACAAAGGTTTGGCTTATGTCTGTTTCCTTAATGGTGAACAGATGCGTGAATATCGCGGTACCTTGAAAGAGCCGGGGAAAAACAGTCCTTATCGAGATACGCCGATAGCAGAAAACCTTGCACTGTTTGAAAAAATGCGTGCCGGAGGCTTTAAGGAAGGCGAGTGTAGTCTGCGCGCTAAAATTGATATGGCATCGCCTTTTATGTGCATGCGCGACCCGGTACTTTATCGCATTAAGTTTGCCCATCACCATCAGACTGGCGATAAATGGTGCATCTACCCCATGTATGACTTCACCCATTGTATCTCTGATGCGCTGGAGCATATTACCCACAGTCTGTGTACGCTGGAGTTTCAGGATAACCGTCGACTGTATGACTGGGTTTTGGATCATCTGGACGATTTCAATTATGACGGCCGTACCCGTCAGTATGAGTTTTCACGGCTGAATCTTGAATATACCGTTATGTCCAAGCGTAAACTGAATGAACTGGTTACCCGTAAACTGGTGAATGGCTGGGATGACCCGCGGATGCCAACGATTGCCGGTCTGCGTCGCCGTGGTTTTACACCTTCATCTATTCGTGAATTCTGCGACCGTATTGGTATCACCAAACAGGATAACTTAGTAGAAATCGGTATGCTGGAAGCCTGTATTCGTGAAGAGCTGAACGATAACGCGCCGCGGGCAATGGCAGTGATTAATCCTATCCGCATGGTGATTGAAAATTACCCGCAGGGGCAGACTGAAATCATCAGTGCGCCAGTGCACCCGAATAAACCGGAACTGGGCGAGCGCCAATTACCTTTCAGCCGCGAACTGTACATCGACGCAGAAGATTTCCGCGAAGAGGCCAATAAGCATTATAAACGCTTAGTGCTCGGTAAAGAGGTCCGTTTGCGCAACGCTTACATCGTTAAAGCGGAACGTTGTGATAAAGATGAACAGGGCAATGTGACCACGGTTTATTGCAGCTATGATGCTGACACTAAAGGTACTAATCCCGCTGATGGTCGTAAAGTAAAAGGCGTGATCCACTGGGTAGAACAAGCCAGTGCCTTGCCTGCAGAATTCCGCTTATACGATCGTTTGTTCAGCCTCGCCAATCCCGCTGGCGCTGAGACATTAGATGAGGCATTGAATCCTGATTCGTTGCAGATTCGCCATGGCTTTGTGGAACCAGATCTGAAAGTCGCCGTTGCTGAAAAGGCTTATCAGTTTGAACGTGAAGGATACTTCTGTGCTGACTGTAAGGATTCTTCTGCAGAGCATCTGGTGTTTAACCGTACCGTGGCCTTACGTGACTCTTTCGCGTAATCGCCAATCCAAGAGAAGGCGCCTTATGGCGCCTTTTTTATGATTATCAGCTGTTGTGTCATTTTATCGCTGTCATGCTGTTGCCAGCCATTCTGGTATGGCGGACTTCAAGCCGTTGGTTCTCAGTAACCAAACCAATAAAATTACATCAGTAAGCACTAGATAAGTTTAATCTTCCGCTATATATAGCCTCTACCGTTACCATAAGTGGCTACGGCTCGCTGAGCCTTGCTGCCGACTGTATACCCGCTTAGCAAGATGTCGACGCCAGTTCAGGCTGTTGTCAGGGTGCGACAATATGCCACGCCAGCTGTGATCCAGCTCTCGTTATAATGCGCGCAATTTTCCCAGATGATTGACATTGAAGGTGATCATTGTGCGCAGAAATACTCAACAACAGGAATACCACTTTTACCGAAAGCCCTCTGCTATCGCGGTTGCTGTTGGCCTGGCATGGTCGATGCCTACGTTGGCTGACGACTATACCAATCAACCCATAGAACGACTACAAGTGCTGGGGCAGCAACCTGAACACCACAGTACTTTGGGGGCGGTCGATACCCTATTGGCCCAGCAAGGCGTTGATTTTTCTGCTGCGGGCGGTATGTCAGCGCTACCTGTACTTAACGGTATGATGGGCGATCGCATAAAAGTGCTTATCGATGGCAGTGATGTTACCGCCTCCTGTGCCAACCAGATGAACCCGCCCTTGTCTTATATTTCGGCAAATCAAGTCGCTACTGTTGATGTCGTAGCCGGGGTGTCGCCCGTGAGCGCCGGTGGCGATAACATCGCTGGCGTTATCAAGGTCAGCAGCGTTAATCCCATATTTGTCGATAGTGACACGCTGCAGTGGCAAAGTGGATATGTGTCAGCTGGATACCACAGCGTTAACGATGCTATGTTACTCGGAGCTGGCGTTAAATTGTCCAGCAACAGCGTTAGTGTTGATTATCAGGGCGCGTATGAAGATGCCAACAGTTATCGAGATGGTCATGGTGACAAAGTGCTGGACACCTTGTACCGGGCACAGAATCACGCGCTGACGGCTGCCTGGCGCGATCAAACTCAGCAATTTGCGGTGAAGCTAACACATCAGTACATCCCATTTCAGGGATTTGCCAATCAATATATGGACATGACTGATAACCATAGTTATGGCGTGCTGGCTCGCTATCAGCGGCAGTTAGCCGATGATGGTGAATTCAGCGCCCAGGCCAACTGGCATAGTGTCAGCCATAAAATGGGTTTTTTCAGCCCTGAGAAAACCGGCATGATGCCGATGAATACCGACGGCGATGATTACAGCTATCAGTTGCACTGGCGTTTGCCTGTTAGTGCCAAAGATACCTTGTTGTTGGGGCAGGAAACCTATGATTACCGACTGGATGATGAGTGGCCAGCGGTGGCAGGTTCCAGCATGATGGGGCCCAATAACTATATCAATATTAATGATGGTAGGCGCTTACGGGCGGCGGTATTTGGCGAATGGCAACAACAGTCGACTACGCGCTGGTGGTGGTCTGCCGGTGTTCGGTATGAATATGTGACGACCAATGCGGGCGACGTTCAAGCCTACAACACCATGGCGATGATGGGCATGATCAATGCCGATGCTGCGGCGGCCAGTGCGTTTAATGCCACTGATCGTAAACGTAGTGACAATCTGCTGGATGTCACCTTGTTGGCGCGCTACCAACTGACGACCGGGCAGCAACTGCAATTGGGACTCGCCCGCAAGAATCGTGCGCCCAATTTATACGAACGATACAGTTGGGGACGAGGGACCATGGCGGCCACCATGATAGGTTGGTTTGGTGATGGCAACGGTTATGTTGGCGATATTACCCTTAAGCCGGAAACGGCCGACACATTGAGCTTTGCTTACAAAGCCTTTGCCGATGATTGGCAACTGGCAGCAACAGTCTGGTACACCAAGGTAACAGATTACATTGATGCAGATGTGATAGGCAGTTTCAATAAAAGTGGTTTAGCCAATGGCCAGCGTAATTTGCTGCAATTTACTAATCTGGATGCGACGCTCTATGGTGGCAGTGTCAGCAGCGTTTATCGTCTGGCAGATAATTACACGGGACTGTGGCAGCTAAATGCCAGTGTCAGTGCGACACATGGTGAGCGAGATGATGGCGGTCAGCCTTTATATCAGATAAAACCTTGGCAAACAGAACTGGCGCTGCAGCAACAGTTAGGGGACTGGCAAAATAGTATTGCCTGGCAATGGGTTGCTGCTAAAGACCGTGTGGATATTAGTCGATTGGAAAATGCTACGGCCGCCTATTCGCTGCTCAATATCAGCAGTCGTCTGCAATGGCAGGGGGTTACTCTGACATTCGCCGTCAATAATTTGCTTGATCATAACTATGAGTTGCCACTCGGCGGCGTCAGTATTGCGGAATATAAGGCCGACAGCAGTCAGGGCTTCCCACAACTGGCCGGTGCCGGACGCTCTTTGGAGCTTGGCGTCAGCTACGCTTTTTAATGTATGCTGTTGGCAAATAGATAGTGGAATAAACCGCGATGATGCTGTTGATCGTGATGCTGCTGTGGCGCCGGCCATCACCCAGGCAAATGCTGTTTCTGTTGCTGGCGGAAGTGCTATTGGTGAATACACTGATAGCCATCAATGGTGCCGCCAGTAATCCATTTAATGCCGTGTTGTTGCTACCCGTAGTATTGGCTTTTATGTTGCTGTCTTGGCTTAACGCCGCAATGGTGCTGAGTGTAAGTATTGCCTTTCAAATTAGCCAGTTATGGCTATTACCTCGACATGGCGACCATGCGGCGATGATGCTCAGCCATTACTACGGTATGGTGGTGGGTTTTGTTTTGACTGCTGTGCTGGTAGCGGCAGTGGTGTGGTATCTGCGGCAGCGGTTAGCGTCACGCGAGGAAGCGATTCATCAGTTGCGGGAGCGGCAACTGCGTAACGAGCAGTTGCTAGCCATCGGAACTGCCGCCGCCCAGCTTACTCACGATGTCGCCACCCCGGTACAGTCTATGCGCTTATTGATCGACGAAATTAAAGAGCAACAAACTACCAGTGTTGCGCTGACAGAACTGGATGTGCAATTGCAGCGTGTTGAACAGCAATTGCGTAATTGGCGTGAGGTTGCTGACGATGTGCGCGAGTCCCGATTGCGACCTTACGCGATTAAACAGTTGTGGCATTCGTTGCAACATTTACTGTTATTAGCCCGACCAGAAACCCCCATCCGCTGGCACTGGCTTATTACCGCCGAGTCGAGACGAATATACGCCGACGGTACGCTATTGCCGGCGTTGAGCAATATTATTATCAACGCCTGTGAAGCCGCGCAGGGACAAGCTGATGCCTTGGTTCACGTTTCTGCCAATACAACGGACAGCCACTGGCGGCTAAAAATTGAAAACCCTGCCAACGGAGTGTCACCAGACCTTCTGCTACAGCTTGGTTTCCGGTTATTGCCCAGCGATGGTGGTCATGGTGTTGGCGCGGTATTGACCAACGCAACCATTGAAAAATTTCATGGTGAGGTTAATTGGTGTCGTGAAGGCGATATGATAGTTACCCTTGTTGAGCTACCACTGGAGTTTCATGCAGAAAATCATAGTGATTGATGATGACCTTAGCTACTTGCAAGTGTTACAGCGGCGTTTGCAGCAGACGGGGGCCTATGAGGTGGCAATTTATACTTCGATTGCCACTGCCTTGTACCACCCAGCGCAGCGGGTGCACGCCATTTTACTGGATATGATGCTGGAGCAAGAATCAGGCATCGCGGGGATCCTCGCGCTCAAGGAGCATTTTAAGCCAACGCATCTCATTATGTTGACTGGCTATGCCAGTATTGCCACAACTGTCGAAGCGATGCGGCGCGGGGCCACCGATTATTTGGCAAAACCGGTTGGCCTGAACGAAATACTGCAACGGTTGCAGGGATGCGTTGAGGTGGACTCTGTTGGGGATACCCAACCGCTGACACCAGCGCAGGTCGAATGGGAACATATCCAGCGCACATTGCTGACAAATGACGGTAACATTTCTGCGACCGCCAAGGCACTGGGGTTACACCGGCGCACACTACAGCGTAAATTACAGAAACACTCGCCAGTACGCGTACGCCATTCCTGAGTTTTCGCTGATGATGGTGTGGTGCTGTTCCAGCGCATGGGCACCACGCAGGTTTTTGTGGCGGTTGGATTCCGTTGCCGATTAAGCGTTTTTTTGTTCTAAGCTCATCGTTTATCTTACTAAGGTATTACCCGTCTTATAACAATATGATTGCCTAATAATAAGCTGCTGTTTTTATTTAATTTGTTTAAAGGTGTGAACTCCCTCTTTGTTTCAGGTATTACGTTTTTATAGAAAATATTATTAAGTATGACTTTGATCAATTTTCGTAATACTAAAAGTCCTTAAACTTTTCCCTCGCGCTAATTTTCTAACCAAATAACAACTGATATGAAATTGACTTCAACAGTAATTTACGGGGTGCCCGTGCTGTTTGTCGCGGCACTGGTGCAGGCAGAAGATACCACTCAAACATCTACCTCAGCCTCACAGCCCATTGAACGGGTAGCAGTTTTTGGACGGCAGCTCAATTTGTTAGGGCAGAGTAGTTCCGCATCTGAGGGCATAGTGGGCGCGGGCGAGATTGAAGCTCGGCCATTACTGCGTACGGGAGAGGTGCTGGAGTTTGTGCCGGGAATGATGGTGACTCAGCACAGTGGCTCGGGTAAAGCCAACCAGTACTTTTTACGGGGATTCAACCTAGATCACGGCACCGACTTCGCAACCTCGGTTGATGGTATGCCCATCAATATGCGCAGCCACGGTCATGGTCAGGGCTATACCGATCTCAACTTTCTGATCCCCGAGTTAATCGGGCAGATCCATTACTACAAAGGGGCATATTACCCTGAAGTGGGGGATTTCTCGGGCGCTGGCTCCGCGGCTATTTCACTGACAGACGATTTGCCTTATCGCCAAATGGCGTTAACGCTGGGGGAATATGGCTATCAACGCTTGCTGGCGACCGGGCAACAGCAGTGGCAGGATAACAAGTTTATTTTTGGCGGCGAATTGCAACGTTACGATGGCCCTTGGAGTGATGTAGAAGAAGATGTCCGTAAAGTGAACGCTGTTGGCCGTTATCTGACACACGTAGGTAATGGACAACTGGCCGTCACGGCAATGGCATACAGTAATGACTGGAACTCAGCCGATCAGATCCCTGAACGTGCGGTAACTGCCGGTATTATTGATGAATATGGTTCGCTGGATACGGATTTGGGTGGGGATTCCAGCCGTTACAGTTTGTCGGCCAGTTATGTTGACAGTGACTGGCAAGCCAGTGCTTATGTGATCCGCTCACGCTTGAACTTGTTTTCTAATTTCACCTATTTTCTCGATAATCCAGTAGATGGCGATGAGTTTCAGCAAATGGATAACCGCGAAATTTGGGGCGGCAAGTTGGCGCGTGACTGGCATGTAGCACCATTCGGCATTACGACGGATATCACCTCCGGCATTGATGTTCGCTATGATCATATTGGTAAAGTGGCGCTGTACCACACCAAAGCTAGGCAGCAGATTGGTACCGTGCGAGATGACGCAGTGGATGAGTTTTCCAGCGGTCTGTTTAGCAAGCTGGAAGCCGAGTTGACCAATGACATCAAGTTCCGCCTCGGCGCTCGCTATGACTACTACAACGCTGATGTGGATAGCGATAACACATTAAACAGTGGTAATGCTAACGATGGTATCTGGAGCCTGAAAGGCGGGCTGTCTTACTTGGTAAGTGATGATCTGGAGCTCTATGCCAGTGCCGGGCAGGGCTTTCATTCTAACGATGCGCGAGGGGCTACTATCAAAGTCGATCCGGCCACTGGTGAAGCAGTGAACAAGGTGGATTTGCTGGTACGTTCTACCGGGGCAGAACTGGGTTTTCGCTACTATGATCGGCGATACATCAATCTCTCGGCCGCATTTTGGTATCTGGATCTGGATTCTGAACTGCTGTATGTGGGCGATGCCGGGACGACTGAACCCAGTCGAGCTTCTCGGCGTTATGGACTGGAGATCTCTGCCTATTACTGGCTGAGTGATGCCTTCAGTGTCGATGCGGAACTGGCAGTAACCCGTGCCCGCTTTACCGAGGATGAGACCCTAGAGGGTAAGTATGTCGATGGCACTGTCCCTTGGGTTGCCAGTGCCGGTATTAACTATGAGCCAGATGCCTCGGGCATCCACGCTGCGCTGCGACTGCGCTATCTTGGAAAACGGACGCTGGACAGTTTCAAAGAACATGAAGCTGATGCGACAACCCTGGTTAATTTGTCGCTCGGATATGCTTATCAGGATTGGGACGTGAAGGCGGAATTGCTTAACCTGTTTAACAGTGACGACCATGATATTGACTACTGGTACAGTTCTCGTCTGTCCGGTGAAGATGCCGAGGGTGTCGAAGATTTACACTATCATCCGGTAGAACCTCGCATGTTACGGTTGAGCGTCAGCTATCATTATTAAGAGTTTGTGTGTCCAAGCCTGCCGTGGAGGGCTGCCCGGCAGGCTTTTTTTGTGAGCATTATCTGGTATTTGCTAACACTTGCTGCAGTCTGATAAAAAGCTGTTACTGTCTGATTCATAACCATTAATGGTAAAGTCAGGCGCGCTGTAATGACGTCAGACATTGATTTAGATGGGCAATGCGATGGGCAATAAAGGCTATCAGATACTGCTATCTCTACTGATACTAATGTCATCGGCAGCGCAGTCTCAGGTGTTGCTCACCGCAGATTTTCGTTTGCGACCGCCGTTGATGACCTATGGCAAAACACCAGGAACATTTTCCGGCGACTTGGTTAATATATTGGAACTTGCCTGTCAACGGGCCGGTTGCGAGCTGCAATGGCAGGAAATGCCATTCCAGCGCTCACTGCATCGGCTACAATCCGGCGAAGTGCATCTGGTGCCGCGGCTAATCCGTAATGATGAACGTGAGCACTATACCGCCTTTATTGGCCCAGTCGCGGTAGAAGACAACCCGATTATCTTCATCAAACATAAATACGCTAAGCTGGATACGGAACAGCAATTGTTTGCCGGTACGCTTGGCGTGAAGTTAGGCACCTATTATTCTGCATTTATCAATGACGATCCCCGGTTAAAAAAGTATCAGGCGGCTGATGACACCAATCTTGCCAAGATGTTTGCTGCCAACCGTTTTGATTATATTGCGGTAATTGATAAAAGCAGTATTGAAGCGGCATTTCAGCGTCTTGGATTCCATGATTATGATTACGCTGCACTGCATTATGCCAATCATGTACCCATCTATTTTGGATTTTCCAAATATGCTGATCACCAGGAGTTTGTTGGCAAATTGCAACAAGAGCTGCAGCAGATGGCCACGCGCGGCGAAATTGATAGGATGTTTGCTGTAGGGCTGCCTTCTCCGTTAAAACCCTAAGTTTTTGTTCTGACCACGCCTAGTTAATCTCTGCCGAATAGCACTTCATTAGTTAACAAATTTAGGTATACTGACTCGCGCCAAGGGGTGTTTTCCTGTTTTTGCAGGTGAACTGAGATGTCTTATGACGAACCCTTAGAACCTGATCCGGCTAGTACCGGCGTAGGAATGGGCCACAATTTGTGTACTTATCACTTCGCTTATCCCATGCCGGATCTCAAACATGCAAATATTTGAGGTCCAAATGTCTAAATTTTTTTATCCGGGTGTTATTGCCACTGCCGTACAACTGGCATTGAGTGCCCCGGTCATTGCCGCCGATAATCCCAGTAACAGTGATTCGCCCAAAACTGCAGACTCGCCCATTGAGGTGATGGTGGTCAGTGCTGACTTTCGAGGAACATCGGTCGAAAGCACGCCCTCCAGTGTAACAGTGGTTGATCAGCAGCGGATTGATGACCAGGCCGCCGAACACTTTGAAGACATGATCAACAATGTTGCCAACTTCAATTGGTCGGGTGCCACATCGCGGCCGCGTTATTTCCAGATCCGTGGTGTGGGCGAACAGGAAGACTACAAAGGCGCACCCAACTCCTCGGTGGGTTTTATCGTGGACGACATCGACCTTTCTGGTTTGGGAACTGTGTCCAGCCTGTATGACCTGCAGCAGTTTGAAGTGTTGCGTGGTCCACAGGGTACTCGCTATGGTGCCAATGCGCTTGCCGGGCTTATCTATCTCAAAAGTAATGATCCTACCCAAGTGTTTGAGCATGGACTGGAGCTATCGCTCGGGGATGACAATCTGCGTACTCTCAGCGGCTACAGTTCTGGGCCATTAACTGATTCGGGCAAGTTGCTGTACCGTGTGGCACTGCAACAGCATAAGCAGAATGGCTACATGGATAACCAGTATCTGCAGCGTGATGATACCAACCAGCGGGATGAATTCAGCGGACGTTTGAAACTGCGCTGGTACGCTACCGACAATCTGCAAGCGGATCTCACTGTGTTGCACGCCGATTTTGACAATGGCTATGATGCCTGGACGCTGGATAATAATGGCAAACACACGCTAACCGATCAGCCGGGTGTAGACAGTCAGCGCACCACAGGTGCCAGTCTCAAACTCAATTACAGCGGTTTTGAATCATTTGAGCTGATTTCTCTCACCAGTTGGGCGAATAGTCATTTCGATAATGGCTATGACGGAGACTGGGCCAATCCCGAATACTGGGCAGCGCGTGATTGTGACGGCGAGGCTTGTGAGTACAACTACTGGTGGGATAAGCAAGGCAAGCGCCGCACGGTTACGCAGGAATTTCGTATCACCTCTAATGAAGCTGGGCGAATTTTTGCTGGCAGCACTGACTGGCTTGCGGGCATCTATCTAATGGATTTGCATGAAGACAATGACCTGTATTCCGAATACAACGGCTGGCCGGATGAGGTACTGCAATCGGATTATAATGCGGATAACTACGCGATCTTTGGCCAGTTAGATAGCGCTTTAGGCCAGGGTTATCGTTTGTCCACAGGGCTGCGACTTGAGAAGCGTCGTAGTGATTACAGTGACAGCAATGCCGATAATTTCAGTCCATCCGAAAACATGTGGGGTGGTCATATCGCGCTGTCAAAACAGTTGACGACAGGGCAGGAGGCATATGCCCGCGTTGCTCGTGGCTATAAAGCTGGCGGTTTTAACATGACACTGCCACAGTCGCTAGCAGATAAAAAGCAGTTTGATGCCGAAACCCTTTACAACTATGAACTTGGGCTGAAATCACAGTGGCTTGATGGGGCAGCTGATACTCGTTTAGCGCTGTTTTATATGGATCGCCGCCACCAGCAGGTTTCAGCTTCTTTGCAAGATCCCGTCGACCAGCAGCGTTTTATTCTGTTTACCGATAACGCCGGTAGTTCGCGAAATTATGGTGCCGAACTGGAAGCTAACTGGTACCTGTCTGATTCTCTTGAGCTTTACGGCAGTGTTGGTTATTTGCAGACGGCATACGGGACGTACCTCTATCACGATAAATACGGCACTAGCGTCGATCTCAGTGGCCGTGAGCTGGCACATTCTCCACGCTGGACCTATAGCGTCGGCGGCAGCTGGCATGCTGACAAGGGCTGGTTTGTCAATATCAATGCCAGCGGCAAGGATAAGTTTTACTACTCTGACAGTAACGATTCGCAATCTAAGCCTTACACCATTGTCAGTGCCAAGGTGGGTTACGATGCTCAAAGTTGGGCGTTGTATTTTTGGGGCCGTAATCTGTTTGACAAACAATATGGCGTCCGTGGGTTCTATTTTGGTAATGAACCGGATCAGGACTGGGCGGACAAGCAATACATCCGTTATGGCGACCCGCGTCAGTTAGGTGTCACCTTTAAGCTGAAATTCATCTAATACAGTATGTCCCTGCTGTCGGCCGGGACTCGTTGGAGGAAAATGTATGCAACTCACCGTTGATATCAGCATGTATCCATTGCATGACAACTATAAAGACCCCATCCGCTGGCTGATAAAGCGTCTGGACAGCTACCAAGGCATTGAACGGGTGACTAATTCGCTATCGACCCAGGTGACTGGTGATTATGATGCCGTGATGCAGATGTTGTCTGTGGAGATGAAAGCCGCGTATGAACAGTTTGGTACTGCGGTTTTTGTCTGCAAGTTTCTGCAAGGTGAATTTGACTTGCGGCGTAGGACCTGAACATGGCGCAACTGTGGCAGATGTTCAGCCAAGCAGTGACTGAAGCGCAGGGCATGGATCTGTGGGAAGGTCTCGCCGTTATACTGGCACTAGCGTATCTGTTGTTAGCGATGAGGGCCAGTGTTTGGTGTTGGGGCGCGGCGCTGGCTAGTACTGCCATCTATACCGTCTTGTTCTGGAAAGTGTCACTGTTGATGGAGTCGGTCCTCAATGTTTACTACATGGCGATGGCGCTTTATGGCTACTGGTTGTGGCGCCGTGGTGGTGAGCAGCAACAGGGCATTACCATTAGCACTTGGTCGTGGCAACGTCATGCCGTTTTGAGCATTATCACCGCAGTATTGTCATTGCCGCTGGGCTGGTTTATGGCCAATCATACCCATGCGTCATTTCCCTATCTGGATGCTACCACCACCTGTTTTGCGGTGATGACCACCTGGTTGGTGGCGCAGAAAGTTTTGGAGAACTGGCTTTATTGGGTCGTGATTGATTTGGTGTCTATCTATTTGTACCTCAGTAAAGGGCTAATGCTGACCTCGTTATTGTTTGTGTTATATGTAGCGTTGGCAGTTGGTGGCTATTTCCTGTGGCGCGCTGACTGGCGAGCACACCAGCTATCGCTGAGTGAACGTTAATGGAACTTGTGAGCATCGTAGGTGAGCTTGCTGAGGCTGTACAACAGGCATTGCAGCAGTTAGATCTTCCCATGCCTAGAGCGATTGAGCGGCAGAGCCTGGGGCTAAGTAACCAGAGTTTTCGCTTGGATTTTCAACAAACTTCGCTGCTGCTGCGGCTGAATTCGCCAGTAACCGACCGTATCTGCAATCGCGAAAACGAGGTGACTTGCTGGCGTGTGGCCCAAGCTGCTGGGCTAGCACCACAGTTGCATTGGGTTGACAGTGCTAAACGTTTTTATCTGAGTGAATGGTTGACTGAATCTGCCAGCGGTGACGCTGCCGGATGTGTGCCTTGGCGTCAGCTCGCAGCCTCTCAGCCTCACAAACTGTCCACCGAGTCATTCGTCAGCTCGCGGCCAGTTGCGGCGTCATCAGCACCGGCCCAGCAGCTATTGCAATTGCTGCTGGGATTACGCGAGTTGCCGCCACCTGCATTAGATATCAGCCTCCAATTACAGTGGCAGATTTATCTGGTGCGATTACAACAGATGTCCGCTGACGGTGATTATGCCGGAGCCAATACCCGTGACGCGGCGCAATGGTTACAACGGTTGCAATGGCTGCAACGGCTGTCATTGAATACAAGATTTGCAGTGCTAGATGCTTGCTTGTTGTCGCACCAATATTGCCATCGAGATCTCAGTGCCCACAACTTGTTGCTGCACCAAGATCGCTTGTATTGTATCGACTTTGAATACTGTTGCAGTTCGCATCCGTTGTTCGAACTGGCAGGCGTTATCGCCTGCCATCGATTATCTCCCTCCGCCAGACAATGGTTGATACAACAGTACCTAGACAATCATCCACACCTGACGTCAAACAGCGTGCAGGCGTTAGGCGCCGCATTAGACATTTTCTGGTTATATTCCTGTGCCTGGGCGCTGCAAATGGCTGATAGACATTGCAATGACCACCATGAATTTTTCAGTTGGTTTGACAACTACCGGCAACTTATACGAGAGTGATTAGCATTCCGGTAAACAGAATGCCGATGATTATCAGGGATAGGTCAACGGATGAAACGATTCTTGCTACTGCTGACAGCACTGCTAATGCTCAGTGCCTGCTCTACCAAAATGAGCTATCACTTTCTCGATTGGGCGATTGCTTGGCAACTCGATGACTATGTGTCGTTAAATAAAGCGCAAGAGCAACAGTTTGAGCAGGCGTTGCAAGCTTTCATGCAGTGGCATCGGCAACAGGAACTGCCGCGTTACAGTCATGATCTGCGACAGTTACGCAGTGCCTTACAACAACATTCTTTAACACCTGAATTTCTCAGCCGTTTTACTGATAACGCTAGGCAGCATTGGTTGCGGATCTTTTCTCACACGTTTGATAACATCGTGCCGCTGGTGGCGTCGTTCGACGATGCTCAAGTGGCACAGATAAAAAAGCAGTTGGCAAAAGATCAGCAATCTTTGCAGCAAGAGTATCAGGATAAAACTGCCGAACAGCTGCTAACCCAAGCCGATGAACGCTTGCAGGAGCAGTTACAGGATTGGATTGGCCGCTTAACCCCTCCACAAAAGCAACTGATACACCAATATAATCAGCAGCGGCTCGATATCACCAAATTGTGGCTGGATTACCGTCACGAGTGGTATCAACAGTTAGTGATGGCACTGGAGCAGCGCCACGATCCCATCCTATTACGGCAGCGATTACAATTACTATTAACCACACCGGAACAATTGCGCTCGGTGGAATATCAACAACAGCTGGATACTAACCGTCAACGTTTGGGGTTGATGCTGGTACAGGTGGCGCAGCATATGAACGCCAAGCAGCAACGGCATATTCAACGTAAACTGGATGATCTTATCAGTGATTTGGACGACCTGAGCGGAGTGAATGGTTGAGTTCGCAGCAGTTGTTACTGCAAGCATTTTCATTCAGCAGCAATTTGTTATGCTAAAGCCACAAGGGTATCTGTTTTAAAGGACATTATTTTGGATGCTTTAACACTTCTTCTGACCCGTCAATCCTGCCCGCGCCTAGTAGCGCCAGCGCCGGATGATGCGCAACTGAAAGTCATTCTGGATGCGGCCGCCAGAGTGCCTGATCATGGTGGTCTAGCGCCTTGGGAGTTTATTATCGCGACAGGTGAGGGACTGAATCGACTGGCAGATGTGTTTGTTGCCGCGGCCACTGAGGCCGGCGAAGACGATGATTTTATTGCCAAGGCGGCCAACATGCCATTGCGGGCACCTATGGTTATTACCGTGGTCGCCAAGACCCGAAGTGATATTAAAAAAGTCCCAGAGCTGGAGCAACAGTTGTCGGCCGGGTGTGCAGTGATGGCAATGCAGCAAGCGGCCTTTGCACAGGGTCTGGGGGGGATCTGGCGTACCGGCAGTTTTGCTTTTGATGAAACGGTGAATAAAGCGTTAGGGTTGGACGACACCGATCAGATAGTAGGTTTTTTATACCTTGGAACTCCTGCCATTGAAATGCCGCTAAAACCGCAGAAAGACGGTAGCACGTTTGCTCGTTATCTGTGAGTGCTATTAACCGCGTAAAAATGCCGACAGTTATGTCGGCATTTTTGTTTCACTGGCAGTGATCCTTTGTTAAGCCATCCCATGTATGTTCTGAGTTACTGGTCTATGGCCATTGCTTATATATCTAATGATTAGATTTGTAACTATTTGATTTGAAATCGTAATTTGTTGCTAAGTCAGTGGTTTCAGATTAGCTTCATGCTCCTTTTCTTGGTGTCTGACACAGTGGAGCAGCAGATGGCCGATATGAGCAATGAGGCTTTTTTTGATCGGGTAGCTGCGGCATTGGAACAACCTGGTTATTTGGTGTTGCCACAACTGGTTGATCCGGCACTGGTTGCGCAATTGCAACAGTGTTTGACACAACAACATAGCGCTGAATTTCGTGATGCGGCCATTGGCCGTGGCAGCCAGCAACAGCAAAATCAGACAATTCGTGGTGATCGTATTCGCTGGCTTAGTCCTGATGTACAACCGGATGCTCAGTGGCTGGTGCTCATGGAGCAGTTGCGGGTGGGACTGAATCAACGGCTATTCATGGGGTTGTTTGACTATGAAAGTCACTATGCTTGGTATCGCCCCGGCGCGTTTTATCGTAAACATGTGGATGCCTTACCCGGCAGTCGTAATCGCATTCTCACCACGGTGTTGTTTCTCAATGAACAATGGGGCGCAACTGACGGTGGTGAATTGCAGATCTTTGATACGGAAAACAATCTGTTGCAACAGGTGGTGCCGGAGGCCGGAACTCTGGTGATTTTTCTGAGTGAGCGTTTCCCACATGAAGTTCTGACCACTCACCGGGGCCGTGGCAGTATTGCCGGGTGGTTTCGCTTGAGCAATAGTCACTACGGTTTCTGATAGTGCTAAGTCCCTGAATTTGTATCTCAACAGCTTGTCCTTTTGTCTGAGTTTCATGCTAGTCTGATAACAAAAGGCCTGCCGCTTATGAACACTGCGGCAGGCTACCAAGAAAGATGACGCGAGAAGGAGAAACATTGTGGGACAGGACGGTTATTTATCTGGCGAGTATGTCATTCTTGAACCGCTGAGTATGGATCATTTACCAGCGCTATCACTGGCGGTTGCTGACGGTGAGTTATGGAATCTGTGGTACACCAGCGTACCTCATCCTGACGAGATGAAAGCCTATATTAAGGCCGCTCTGGAAGCTGAAAAGCGGGGCGAAGCCTTGGCCTTTGCGGTGCGTTGTCGTGATAGCGGGACGATAGTGGGCTGCACACGGCTGTGTCATTGGGATCAACCCAATCGCCATATCGAAATTGGTTACACCTGGTATTGCAAGAGTGTGCAGCGCACCGCCGTGAATACCGAAAGTAAATTACTGTTGCTCAGTTACGCATTCGAAACACTGGATGTGATAGCCGTGGAATTTCGCACCCATTTTCACAATGAAGCCAGTCGCCAAGCGATTGCAAGGCTGGGAGCCAAGCAAGATGGCATCTTGCGCAATCACAGAATATTGAAGGATGGCACCGTGCGCGATACTGTGGTGTATTCCATCATTGATAGCGAGTGGCCAGAGATAAAACAACACCTGAAAATCATGCTGCAACATCATAATCATAGTGAGGTGTGATTTAAGGACGATGTTGATGTCCTCTATCTAACCACTGCTGCAACATCGCTTGGTACATAGAAAAAGTGATCCAGATCAACTTGAAATTCATTTTTGACTAAAGTAGTTTTTGATCATCCAACCGAAAAGGAAGATCAGGATGACAGTCAAAAATATCGTGTGGGCAGCATTGGTACTCGCTAGCGGTTCGTCGGCTTGGGCGGGTGAGGCCGAGCAGGCATTTACTGGTGAATTGCACCAGTGTGCAGCCTATTATCAGCTAGGTTCGCAGATGGTGGCGGCAATGAATGCACCCCAAATGGCCGCTGTGGGTGAGCGTTTGAAAAACAATGCTAAGGAAGCGGAACAGCTGGCGGCAAAGTATGAAGCCGTTGATGCCACGCAACAAGCCGTAGCCAAAGCCACCGAGCAGATGATGCAGTCTACTGGCGGCAAAGGCATGGGGGCACTGATGCAGCAGTATAAAGATAAGTGTCAGGAAATACTCAATGATCCGCAAAAACGGCTGGATTACTGGGTGATGGCAAAAATGTAAGCATTTGGGGCCCGCGATTGCGGGCTCGACTTTTTACTAAGCTCCTTAATCTCTAATCAATTGTTACTGCTTACCGATTATTCCTTGATTTTATTTATAATTAGCCTTCAAACTAGAGCCAGTTTCAGCCACTGGATACTCGGTTATGGAGCAACGCATGAGGCGTAAGTCGCTGCTGTATCATTGGTATCAGCAAGGGGCGCTCACTGAAGAGACGATGCCGCAAGCACTGGCAATGACAAAAGCGCAACCGCAGCAATGGCAGTCTTTTATCAGCCAGTTGTTGCTGGGAGGTGTGGTGCTATGTTTAGGCTCAGCGCTGATCTGCTTTATTGCCTACAACTGGCAACATTTCGGCCGTCTGGGCAAATTAGCACTGCTAGAAAGTATCTGGCTGCTGTTAATGGTTGCGCCCCTGTTACTGCAGCAGTATTCCGCGCGTTTTGCCATCTGCAACATTGCGCTGCCTTGGATCTGTTTGTTAACCGCGATAGTGACAGGTGGCGTGTTGGCGTACGTTGGTCAGGCGTACCAGCAAGGCGCGGACGACTGGCAACTGTTTGCTTTCTGGTCTCTGTTGGCGCTGCCGTGGCTTTGGCTTGGCCGTCGCGATTGGCACTGGGGACTACTGGCTGTTTTGTTGAATCTGACGTTGTCACTATGGTTTCAGATACATGGTTGGCCAGCGTTCCAACGTTGGTTTCCCGGTGAACAATCCACTTGTTTACTGTGGTGGCAGGTGCTGTTAAATCTAGCGTTGCACCTGACTTTATTTCGCCTTAACCGCCTGTCCATTGCTCAGTGGCCAACGGCTAAAGTGGCTGAAGCCTTATGTGGTGCCGCGCTATGGCTGTTGATGCTGGTAGCGATTGCTAATGCGATTTTCTCCGGTGATTTGTTGTTCGACGGCGGTGCCAGTCCAACATTCTGGTCTTGGTCACAAGCTTGCTGGTGGTTAATCTCAGCAATGATGCTGATGATTTATTGGCGGGCTCACTGTCTGTATGGGCTGGCTTTGCTGATGTTTGCCCAATTGTTTTATTTACATATGTGGTTGCTGCGTGTGCTTGGCGAATATCACCTTGAATCTTCCGGCTATCTGCTGATGTCGGCGTCGGCGGTGGGCTTGTCGGTGACGATAAGTTTATGGTTGATGAAGCTACAACGGCAATTCGGAGAAACGCCATGAGCCGACAGATATTGTGGCAGCAGTTAGTCGAGCAACATATAGTGCAAGGTGAAATGCCTGTGTTGCCCCCAGTACCTTGGTATGTGGTGCTGCTACAAACAATGGCTGCATGGGTAGCTAGCGGCTTTATGTTGGGGTTCCTCGGCAGCCTGATGTTGCTTTTACCAATCCGTGAAAGCGATGGTTTTGGGATTGGGGGCGTCACCAGTTTTGCAATCGCTATTTTTATTGTGACGCAGCAGCGACGTCGCGATAGCGGCTTGTTTGTGTCGCAGTTAGGTTTCTGTTTTGCTATGGCCGCCATTGCAGGAATTGCTATCTGGTTGGTGGAGCGCCTGCATCTGAACAGTAGTGACATCTACTTGATGCTACTGTTGTTGGGATTGCTGCATTGGTTGACACTAGCGCTTTTCAGTATTCGTTTTTGCTCAGCGTTACTGATGTTGGGTGCGGCTATCCTGTGGTTACTGGAGCAGGGCCTTGGCATGCTGTTATCGCCGATGCTACTGGTCAGCAGCTTTTGGCTATGGCGACAGGAACATGATTTTGGCTCTTGGCGGCAATTGCTGCGGCCATTGGCATATGCCTGCGCTGTATGGTTACCCTGGGTGCAACTTCCTTTGCTGGAGTATACCAGCCGGGCATTTCATCAAACCCAATGGTTGTTATCATCACCTTGGTCAGCGTTACTGAATCTATTGCTATTAGCTGCCATGTTTCACGTCATCTTAGCGTGGCGACCAGGGACAACCGGACAAAAATGGATGACGGTGACACTGTTGCTGTTGTTGGGCTGGTGGTTATATTGGATCCCTGGGTTGATGGCCGGATTTGCCTTATGCGTGTTGGGTTTTGCTGTCGCTGAATGGCTGTTGTTAGCAACGGGCGTATTGTCAGTGTTGGGATTCAGCAGTTGGTTTTATTATTCTCTGAGTTATACCTTGCTGTTTAAATCCCTGCTGTTGTTGGGCCTTGGTTTAACCTTGCTGCTGTTGCTTGGGTTTATGAATACTCAGTGGTTTAAGAGAAAGCAGTGGCTAACGTTCACTATGCCTCAGGAGGCAGATTAATGGCTGCTACTTGCTATCAGCCACCGCGGAAGACCGTATTGTGGGCATTCATGCTGGGATTGTGCAGTTTGTTGCTGGTGAATTTTTCCGTGTGGCACAAAGAGCAGTTATGGCGCAATGGTGAGCCAATCATATTGGCGCTAGCACCCAAAGATCCTCGCTCACTGATGCAGGGCGATTATATGGCGTTGGATTATGTGGTTGCCAGAGAGCTGCGGCAGGCGTTGCAGGATGATGGTAACTGGCAGCCCAATTTGCAGGGCTGGCTGCTACTGACACTACAGCCGCAGGGGCCAGCGCTTTATCGTGGTTATCGTTTCAGCAATGCTGATACTGGTATGACCGGACAACAGCGATTGCTACCTTTTAAAGTACGTAACAATCGGGTGCGTATTGCTAGCAATGCCTGGTTTTTTGAGGAAGGCCAGGCAGCACATTTTGATGCGGCCCGCTATGGTGAGTTTCGCTTAGCAAATGATGGCGAACTACTGTTGGTCGGTTTGCTGGATGAAAATCTACAACCGCTGTGAATTGCCGTCATTGTTAGCGCCCTCTGAGCAAATCATTTGTCATTAAAACAGGTCTGCCAGTGCCTGTTCCAGTTTCGGAAATTTAAAGTGAAATCCCGCTTGCATGGCTCTACTTGGGATCACATATTGACCTTCTATCAATAGCTCGGCCATTTCCCCAAACAGCAGTTTTAGCATAAAGGCTGGTGCGGGCAGAATTGCCGGTCGCTGCAATGCTTTCCCCAACGCGTGGGCAAATTCCGCATTGCTAACAGGATAGGGCGCTGTCGCGTTATAGACCCCTTGAGCAGTGGTGTGTTCCAGTAAAAACAGGATCAATTCAACCATATCCGCTAAATGGATCCAGCTCATCCCCTGTCGACCATTGGCAATGGGACCGCCCAGTCCGACCCGAAAGGCTGGCAGCATTTTGGCGAGTGCGCCACCTTTCGCCGCCAATACGATGCCCGTCCGCAAAATACACACGCGGGTAGCATTTGATTGCGCCGCCAAGGCACGGCGTTCCCATTCGGCACAGATATAGTGGCTGAATTCTTCTTGTGGCGTTGCGTCCTCGTCCAGCAGCGTATCATCTTGTCCACCGTAATAGCCGATGGCCGAACCACTAATAAAACAGCTAGGTGGATTACTTGAGGATTTTATCAATTGACTTAGTCTGGAAGTGATATCCCAGCGGCTGCGGCAAATCAGTTGCTTTTGGGATTCGCTCCAGCGTTTCCCCACAATAGGTTCTCCTGCCAAATTGATAACTGCGTCAATGTCGTTGAGATGTTGTAAGCCATCTAAAGACGGCAAGTATTGATGGTGAAACCCCAGTTTTTGTCTGGCAAGTAAGGGATTACGACTGACGATTAACAGCTGATGATCAGTTTCAAGGTTTGCCACCAGTGCAGTTCCAACTAACCCTGTGGCGCCGGTAATCAGTATCTTCATCACACTTCTCCCCGAGATATCACTGTCTATGCTGATGATAGGATTGGGCTGCAAAACTGCATGTAAATCATTCTGGTCGTTGCCAACTCAGTTGTAATGATACTGAATCGGCAAAACGCAGCGCATGTGGCTTGTCTACTTCCACCGTAGCGTATTCTACCCAGGGATGTTCACTGGCTATTTCCAGAATTTTGCCGGTAAGGTGCTCCAGCAGTGAAAACCGGTTATCTTCTACCAATGTAATAATGGCTTTGGTGATTGTCCGGTAATTAAGCGCATGCTCCATGTCATCTGTTTTTCGTGCTTTTTCGGCGTAGTAATGCATGGTGACATTGATGATCACGTCCTGTCGGTTGTTGATCTCTTCATCTTTGATCCCGATAAAAGTGCGCAATCTGAGATTTTTAATGCGTATAATAGCCAATTCTGGATTCGTCATGTGATTACTTGTTGTTTGATTTGCAGTTTTATCTAAAAGATTAGCAACTTTATCTGGGAACAAGAAGGATTTTAGCAATGTCACAATCGTACAGTCCGTCAATGACGTTACGCACTTTTGCCTTGATGGCGTGTATGGTGGTGGTGCTGGCTGGCATCAAAGCTGCTGGCAGTATTGTCGTGCCGTTTGTGTTGTCGGTTTTTATTGCGGTGATCTGTACGCCAGCGATTGCGGCCATGACGCGTTATCGCCTACCGCGCTGGCTGGCAGTATTGTTGTTAATGGCACTGATTGTGCTCGCTGGTTTATGGCTCGCATCTGTAGTGGGTGGATCAATCAATGAGTTTTCCAAACAACTGCCGGTATACCGAGCGCAATTGGTTGAGCAGTTTTCCTGGGTGCTGGATAAACTGCAGCAGTTCAACATCCAGATCTCTAAAGAAAAAGTCCTAGCATATTTTGATCCCGGGATGGCCTTGTCGCTGACCACCAATACGCTATCCAGTGTCGGCAATGTAATGGCTAACTTGTTGCTGATTGTCCTGACAATTGTGTTCATGCTGTTTGAAGCGGAGTCGTTGCCGCGTAAGTTGCATATGGCGTTAGATGACCCTGATATGCGTTTATCACAAATAGACCGCTTCTTGCATTCTGTAAACCAATATATGGTGATTAAAACTCTGGTGAGTTTGGCAACTGGTGCCATCGTTGGTATCGGTTTGTGGCTGATGGGAGTGGACTATCCACTGCTATGGGCCGTGGTTGCATTTCTATTTAATTACATCCCCAATATTGGTTCCATTATTGCCGCGCTACCCGCGGTGTTGCTGGCATTTGTGCAGTTAGGACCGACAGGCGCTGGTGGCGTGGTACTGTTGTATGTGGCGGTGAACATGGTGATGGGAAATTTTGTAGAACCTCGCTTCATGGGGCGAGGCTTAGGCTTATCTACGCTGGTGGTCTTTTTGTCGTTAATTTTTTGGGGTTGGTTGCTGGGCTCTGTAGGTATGTTGCTTTCGGTACCTCTTACCATGATAGTAAAAATTGCACTGGAGTCAGGTGAGGGTAGCCGTAAGTTGGCGGTGTTGTTAGCTGACGACGCCAGCGCCTTTGCCTTGAATAGTGCAGAAAATGGCGCTGATGCTGCTACTGCTAAAGATAAAAAGGAAATTTGACCAATATGCAGTTGTTATTGGATGCTATCAAACAGCTGGCGTTACCCAGCGATGCTGGGCGTTTATTTCATGGGCGCGGCGGCCTTTATCCAGGGTGTGAACACCTGAATCTGGACTGGTATGCGCCGGTGTTGTTACTGACTTCCTTTAAACCGCTCGCAGAGACTGAATTACAAACGCTAGAGCAGGCGGTGTGTCAGCGATTAGGTGTGTTGCAGTATCCATGCAATTTGGTCTATCAGTATCGTGCTAGCTACCAGACCGAAACCCGATTGCTGAGTGGTGAAGTGCCTGAACCTCATGTGGTTACCGAGAATGGCTGCCGTTTTCAGGTGCATTTGTTAAGAGGGCAGAACCACGGATTATTTCTGGATATGGCTAATGGTCGCGCATGGGTGAAAGCGCATGCTGCGCAGTGTAAGGTACTGAACTTATTTGCTTATACCTGTGGTTTTTCCGTTGCCGCTATAGCGGGTGGCGCGGATGAAGTGGTTAATATCGACATGAGCAAAGGCGCATTGGCTATTGGTAAGCAAAATCATCTGCTAAATAATATGCCTGCTGGTGTACGGTTCTTGGGCCATGACATCTTTAAATCTTGGGGTAAGTTAAAAAAACTCGGGCCTTATCAATTGTTGATAGCCGATCCCCCAAGTAATCAGAAGGGCAGCTTCGTTGCCACTAAGGACTATTTGCGGTTATTAAGGCGTTTGCCGGAATTATTGAGTCCAGGTGCAAAAGTGTTGTTGTGTCTCAATGCCCCGGAACTGGATCGTGCGTTTCTGCAGGCACAAGTGGCTGAGGCTGCGCCGCAGTTGTCGCTGTTATACCAGTTGGAAAATCCGCCAGTATTTGCCGATAGCAACCCAGAACGAGCCCTAAAGGCGTTGGTGTATTGTTATGAGGCGTGTTAGTAACGCAAATGATCGGGCACAATGCTCTGGCTGTCACTTTCTAATATAGATGCAATGCTAGCGGCGTCGGCATGGGTCATAGCGGCAAATTGAAATAACAACCGATCTTGTACATCCAACGGCAGATGAATGCGTTCCATAAACATCCTCATCCCGAGAATGTCGCCATTACCTATCAGACCAGCCAGTGTCCGTGCTTCCATGTCCAACAGATGATTCATGATGCAGATCTCCAAAACAAATTTAGCCATATATAAGCAATAGCAGATATATGCGGAAGGTGATGGAATAAATTGCTTTAAAAACATCTGCAGTCAGATCTTAAAAGCATTATTTTTGATTATAATTCTCAATTAATTTTGAAAGTATTACGAAATTTATTACTAAAATTGCGCAACATTGCGGCTTTAAATAGCATTTTTCATTTAAAATGCTGTTCAAAATTGAAACAAAACTGTAAGTCTAGCAACTTTGGCGCTATAATTTTCCTGCCAGTGCGTTAACAGACGTGCTGAATTATGCACTGTCATTGCCACTGGTAATAACTGCGAGGTGGCGTTGATGCTGATTGATTCACAACTGCCAGATGACACCGGAGATTTTATGGACTTGCACGAATATCAAGATGCTTACTATCAGATCCAGGACGAAGTGATTGATTCTTTACCAGTAGATGCTGATGAAGAATCATTTCTTGATTAATGTGCAACGGCTGCATTACTCCTGAAAGTAAACCCTCCACCGCTGGAGGGTTTACTTTTTCTATGCGTGTTGTTGGGTAATAACGACCAATGAATTATCACGTTACATGCGTTAAATCACGTTATAAAAACAACAATGCAAATGATAATAAATATCATTTGAAATAATTTTTGGATGTGTTATCGTCCCCCGAAATTTTGATGCTTCTACTGTTGAAACCAAAAAGACGCTGGATTTCAGCAGGATATTTTTGTCCGTAGATGTGGAATTAGGGGACTGAACATGCAAAAAGGTGTAACTGCACAGGTATTGAGCGTTCTGGCATTAGCGGTCAGCAGCCAACTATGGGCTGATGATGGGGAGATGGAGCGCATGGTGATTACCGCCAGTGCCAAGGATCAACAGTTGAGTACTGCCCCGGCGTCAATTTCTGTGATTGACGCTGATGAAATAAAACTGCTGCCGGTGAAAGACTTAGGGGATGTCTTGCGTTCAAGTGTTGGCGTCAGCGTTAATACCGGTACCGGCGGACGTAACGATATCTACATCCGTGGTATGGGGCAGGGTTATGTGCTAATGCTGATTAACGGCAAGCGCGTCTCGTCCTCCAATGGCTTGTGGCGTGGAGGTAACTTCGATATCACTGCCATTCCCGTTGATGCCATTGCCCGTGTTGAAGTGGTTCGTGGTCCAATGTCAGCACTTTATGGTTCAGATGCCGTTGGTGGCGTTATTAACGTCATTACTAAGCAACCGGATGAAAACTGGGATCTGACTTTGGATACAGAATATAGTGCGATGACTGACGGTGATGGTGGTGATCGTACTCGCTCAAACCTGTTTGGCACTGGAAAATTAACCGACACCCTCGGCATGATGTTCACCGCAGAGAAAGCGGATCAAGACACCTGGAATAATGATGAACTGACCCCAGGTTATGATTCCATAGAGGAGCGTAATACCAAAAAACTGTATACCGCCTTCAACTGGCAGGTGGCTGACAACCAGACCTTGGATCTCGATTATCAATATGATAATGACAAAGTCCCTCTGACAAGTTATTCCGCGACCGCTAACCGTGAGCAAAAAATTGAACGTAATACTTTCAGCCTGACCCATAAAGGTGAATGGGGCTGGGGTGGCAGTGAGTTGATGGCTTATCGCGAAAAATCACAGATGTATGACTATAACACTCAGTACCGTCTACAACCGCCTTTGGGTCGCAATATAGATGAAACTAATACGATTTTCCGCGGTACGGCATTTTTCTCGGCGCTGGCCCAAGACTGGACCGTCGGGGGGGAATACCATAAGACTGAGGTCGATGACATAGTGCAATATCCTGTCACCGGTGGTGATAGCACAGAGCAACATTCGCTATTTATTCAGGATCAATTGGATTTTCTGGAGCAGTTTAGTTTAACGTGGGGCGGCCGCTACGACGATAACCAGGATTACGGTTCACGTTTTAGCCCTCGAGCATATCTGGTTTTCAATGCTGAAAATGGCTTGGTACTTAAAGGTGGCGTCGGCACCGCGTTTCGTGCGCCATCCCTATTTGAGTCTTCGCCAACCTTTGCCTCGGTCAGTTGTGGGGGCGCCTGTAACCTTACCGGTAATCCAGATCTGGATCCAGAAACCAGTGTCAACTATGAGCTCTCAGCCATGTGGAGCCAACCTCGTTATGAACTGTCCGCTACCGTTTACCATAATCGGGTGAAAGATTTAATCACCGTAGGCGCTTGGGATCGCGTCAGCCCGACACGCACATACTATAACGAAGACAAGGTGACATTGCAGGGGATTGAGCTGACCGGCAGTGTTGACTTGACCGAAGATCTTAGCCTTAAAGGCAATTACAGCTATTTGGATACCGAGACTGGTACCGGTGAAGAACTCACTGGTCGGCCGCGGCAGACCGCTAACCTGAAGCTCGACTGGCATGTGACTGATGCCTTTATGTTGTATGCCGCGGGTAACTACTATGGGTCTCATCTTAACAGCAGTGCTGAACGCAAGAGTGGTTATACGTTGCTGGATTTAGGGAGTAGTTATCAGTTTAATGAGCACGTGAAATTCCGTGCCGGTGTCACCAATGTGACCAACGAAGAACCCGCTAAGGATGATGAGGACTCAGAAATCATTCTGCCGGGGCGCGCGGTATTTGTGGGGCTAAGCCTCAGTCTGTAATCCGTTAAAACACGGTAAGCGGCCAGCTGCAGTTATGCTGTGGATGGCCGCTTTTGTTTACGGCAATTCTGCATCATTGTGGTGTTTGCTGAATTAAAGTTCCTGCCTAACCCGGCATTGTTGGTTATATTCATCAGTAGATGAATTAAAGGAGCCCTCGATGCCAATCAAACCGGGAAGACCTAAAGGTGATCCGCAAACCCGTGCAGCACTGGTTGATGCCGCTAGGGCTTGTTTCTTACACAATGCCTATGAGCGCGTGTCTATTCGCGAACTCGCCAGACGGGCCAATGTTGACGCCGCCATGATCCGCTATTATTTCGGCTCCAAGGCAGGATTGTTTGAAACCATGGTGCGAGAAACGATAGCGCCAGTGGCACAAATACTTAAACACAACCTCAGTTGCGAACTACATTCTCCAGAAGAGCTGATGCAAGCGTACTACCAGATGATGGCAGCCAATCCGGCTTTACCACGACTGATTTTTCAGGTGCTGAATAATCAGAATGATAACGAAGCGTTTGCTGTTCTCTCAGGTGTATTTCGTGAAATGCTGGGCAACGCTTCTGGTTGGGTACAGCAATTGGCCGCTCGACGGCAACTTAATGTCAATCTGGACCCACAACTCATTCGTCTCAGTTTTATCAGCCTGATGGTGTTCCCTCTGATAGCCCCCAAGGTATTAATGCAGGAATTTGGTCTTGAGTTGACCGATAACTGGTTAACTAAGTTGCTTAATCATAACCGTATTGTAATGCGTGAAGGATTGTTTAACCCGGATAACTTGCCGCCTACCGGGCCAGGAGTATACAAATGAATTACCAACATTATTGCGGGGTGCTGCTGTTGTTATTGAGTGGCTGTTCAGGGGGAGATAGTAGCCGCGCTATGGGGACGCTGGAGCGAGACCGGATGATATTGTCGGCCCCGGTCGCGGAGCAGATCAGCGCTATTGATGTCACTGAAGGGCAGCAGGTACACGCGGGTGAGCTATTGCTGCAACTGGACAGTCGTAGTGCCAGTGCCGTTGTAGAACAGCGCCGCGCCAGTCTGGAGCAGGCCAGAGCGAAGCTGCTGGAGTTACAAACTGGTGCCAGAAATGAACAAGTTGCGGCGGCTGAAGCTGCTATGCAAGCGGCCAAGGCGCAGGCAGAGGATGCTGCCAAGCAATATCGCCGGGCACAAGAGTTGTATCATGCGCAAATGATAGGTAAAGCCGAATTGGACTCAGCTACTGCTCTGAAAAACCAGACTCAAGCACTTACCGAACAGGCGCAGCAGCAGTGGCTAGAATTGAAAAACGGAACCCGCAGCGAGCAACTGGCTCAGGCTCAGGCGCAAGTGGATGAAGCGGCTGCCGCCTTGGCTGCAGCCGAGAAATCGTTGGTCGATCTTAGCCTTAAGGCGCCGCGGGATGGCGAAGTAGACATTCTTCCATGGAAAACCGGCGATCGGGTTGCTGCCGGGGCACAATTGGTGACCCTCCTAGCATCCGATCGCGCCTATGCGCGGGTATATTTGCCGCAAACCGCGTTAGCCCAAGTGCATCGAGGCGATAAAGTGCAAGTGTGGGTAGATGGTCACTCACAACCGTTTGACGGCACTATCAGCAATATTCGCAGCCAGCCAGCGTTCACCCCCTATTTCGCTCTGAATGAACGGGATAGAGCGCGGCTGATGTATCTCACCGATATTGATTTACCCGGCGCTGCTAGCCTACCGGTAGGGATTGCACTGGAGGTGCGATTACCATGACCGAAGCCGCAACTTCCCCCGAACCTACCGTGGCCATTAGCGCCAGCGGATTAACGCGGCGTTTTGGGGATCTGGTCGCCGTCAATCAGCTGGACCTGACCGTTCCTAGGGGCACTATCTACGGTTTTCTTGGCCCCAACGGTTGTGGCAAGTCTACCGCGATTCGGTTGCTGACCGGGTTACTGGAACCCAGTGCTGGCGAGGTAACCGTTCTTGGGCAATTGCTGAGGGGGCATGAGGAAGCGCTTAAAAGCCGCATCGGCTATATGACGCAGAAGTTCTCGCTGTATGACAACTTATCAGTGTTGGAAAACCTGCGATTTGTCGCCGCTATTTATGGCGTCAGAGGCCAAAAAGGCCGTGACCGAATTGATGAATTGTTGCAGCAGTATGGGCTTGAGCACAGGTGCCAGCAGTTGGCAGGCACGATGAGCGGTGGTCAGAAGCAACGACTGGCGCTTGCCTGTGCCACGTTACATCAACCGGAGTTGCTGTTTCTTGACGAACCGACTTCGGCGGTCGATCCGCAAAATCGCCGTGATTTCTGGGAGCAATTGTTTGATCTCAGCGCCGCGGGAACCACCATTTTGGTGTCCACCCATTACATGGATGAAGCGGAGCGCTGCCACCGTCTGGCAATTATGGAACACGGCTTCAAACGCGCCGACGGTACACCTAGAGAGCTAATGCAATCAATGGGGGCAACGGTCATTGAAGTCAGTGGCGATGGTTTGCGGCAACTGAAACAGCAGTTGACCGCGCAAACCGCAGTAATTTCGGCATCCCAGGCAGGCAGTCGTTTGCGGGTGTTGGTGAAAGATGAACAACGGGATCCGCTCGGCCTGCTGCAACCCTTCTGTGGCGCACACCAGTTAGAGATCGTACGGCCCAGTCTGGAAGATGTGTTTGTAACATGTACCGGAGGCCGCCATGTGGGCTAGATTACTGGCTATCATCACCAAAGAGTTGAAACAGCTGGCACGTGACCGCATGACCTTTGGCATGATTGTCATGATCCCGCTGTTGCAGTTGATGCTCTTTGGTTACGCCATCAATACCGATGTGCGGCATGTGCCTGCGGGCGTTGTTGATTTGAGTCAGAGTAGCTACAGCCGGGCGTTAGTGCAGGCACTATCCGCATCGCAGGTGGTGGATTTTACCCACAACTACAGCTCCGCAACAGCGGCAGAACGGGCGATTACTAATGGCGAAGTGAAGGCCGTATTATATCTGCCAGCGGATTTTGGCGAGCGATTAGTGAATCATCCCGCATTTGACAGTCGCCGAGAACGTTCGGCGCTGACCCGCCCCGTTGCCCAATGGTTGGTGGATGGCTCAGACACCATGGTCGCAGCAACCATTCGGGCGCTTCGTACTATGCCATTAGATGAGTTGGCTGACCGCAGTGTCAGTGCAGTGGTGCCAACATTTGAGGTGGTGGAGTACTTTAACCCCGAGCAGCGTTCCGTGGTGAATATCGTGCCTGGCTTGCTGGCGGTGATACTGACCATGACCATGATTATGTTTACCTCCGCCGCCATCGTTCGCGAGCGGGAGCACGGCAACATGGAGTTTTTGATTGCCACGCCAGTAAAGCCGCTGGAATTGATGCTGGGAAAAATCATTCCCTATGTATTGGTGGGGTTGATCCAGGTAACCATTATTCTCAGTGTGGGCCATTGGGTTTTTGCCGTTCCTGTACGCGGAGGCCTGGATTCTTTACTATTGGCGTCACTGCTGTTTATTTGTGCCAGTCTAACGTTAGGGCTGGTGATAAGCACTATTGCACAGACCCAGTTGCAAGCGATGCAGATGACTGTCTTTGTGCTGATGCCATCGATTCTATTGTCCGGTTTTATGTTCCCTTATGAGGCGATGCCTTCAGCGGCGCAGTGGATAGCCGAAGCGCTGCCAGCCACCCATTTTATGCGTATGGTGCGGGGCGTAGTGTTGCGCCAAGCAGAGGTTATGTCATTGGGGGAAGATGCATTGTGGTTATTGGGTTTTACCTGTATCGGGGTGCTTGTCGCCTCAAAACGCTTCCATAAGCGGCTAGGATGAGGCGTTTGTTAAGATTTAGCCGTGGTCAATGGGTTTTTAGGGCGGCGCGTTGGGGGAGTAGCATAATAAGCAATACAATAGTTGTTAATAGTGCCGCCGTGGCGGAATAACGGCTCAGATCCAACCCGCCTTGCGCCACCGGTTTATCCAGAAAATCCCCAACAACCGCCCCTAATGGGCGCGTTAGCACAAATGCTGCCCAGAACAATGCGGTACGTGATATATGACTGAAATAGGTGAGCAATACAATAAGTAACAGCAAACTACCGAAGACTCCAGCGGCAAACAGATACCCCAAATCAGCACTATCTGCGGTCCAATCGCCGAGCGCCGTCCCCAGTGTTTGCGAAAACATGATAGTCAACCAGTAGAAAAACTGTGCTTTAACGCTGCTGACCGATGTAATGTCAATACTGCCAAGCTGTCGGTGCCAGAAAACTAATGTAAGCGCTAACAGTGTGAGTAACAGCAAAGTGCCACCACCATAACCAATGCCCAGTGAGCGGGTGGCAAAGTCGGCTAAGGTGGTGCCCACGGTGGTTGATGCCAGAATGGTGGCCCAGTAGCGCAGCGGCTGAAAATCCGTAGCACGGATCTGCCATAGCACCATAGCGACAAACAGCAGCATAAATAGAGCACTGCTGATGAGATAGCCCAGATCCATCGACATGGAAACGGCATCACCCCCGGTTTCGCCGAGCGTCGTTGCCAGAATCTTAATGATCCAGAACCCCAAGGTCACCGCGGGTACTTTGATTAATGTTGCTTGGGTAGTGCTATTCATCACAAGGTCTCTCCGTTAAGTCTGCGTTGTTCTGCTCACTGGCTGGCTCGGCAGTGTGGCGCTTCCATCATAAAATGCGATGGGGAAGCACTTTGCTATTAGAAACGGAACGCCAAATTGACACCAAAGTAATGCCCTGTTTCACCGTCTTTGTGGACAGTGGGTGTCAGCAGATAGTGATCCGTGCTGTAACTGCCAATGAGTGCGCCAACCGCAAAACAACTGGCATCGAGCAAGGCTTCACCGGCGGTGTTATCGCCAACGGCAAATTCACGAAACTCTTCTAGTGTGCTAATTGTTGTTGGCAGCCAAAAACCATTCCAGGCTCTATCCTGTTGCGGTAGATAATGATTACTCAGTGCCGTGACGGCACCGGAGGTAAACAATCCCCCAGCAAAATGCCCAAGTTCGCTGTTCAAACTTGAATTACCGTTGGCATGTGCCTGAGTGCAGCACAACAGTAATCCGGCAATAACTAACCCTGTTTTCATGATGATGCCTTCCTAGTGAGCGCATTTGCTCTTTCATTACCCGCTTATCGCGTGATATCCACGACGCAGCGTATGCTCGATAAACTACAATCTGCTTGTGCGTTATAGTGAATCTAGCCTTGGTATTCTTAACAGAGAGTTAAGGGAAACATTTGTTTGACACCGAGCGTGCCACCAGAGATTTGTGCTATTACAAGCCTTGCCGTTAATATGTTGCAACAATGAGCCTACTTAACTAATGGAGATTGCCGTGGCTCAACATCCCGTTGAACAACAGATTGCTATGGCTGATAAGGCGATAATGGCCGAAGATTTTGATACCTTGATGCAGTTTTATGCAGCAGATGCGTTACTGGTGATTAAACCCGGAATGAATGCCAGCGGTAAGGCCCAGATCCGTAAAGCCTTTGAAGCCATCGCCGGCTATTTTGAGCATTCATTGCAAGTCACACAGGCCGGAATGGTGTTGCTGCCTGCGGGAGATACTGTGCTGGCGTTAGCGCGAACAATGGTGAGTGCTAATAATCTGCCAGCCACTGAGCGACAGGCGACTTATGTGTTTCGACTGATTGACGGACAATGGCTGTGTGTGATTGATAACTCCTATGGGCATGCGTTGTTAACGGAAACTGCCTAAAAGAACGCCGGCAAATGCCGGCGTAATCATTTATTTCAGGTGACCTGCGTTATGCAGTTGCCGCTGATCTTTTGGCGGTGGATTCCATTGATACAGCCAGGTTTCTGATAATGGTTGTCCATCGGCCTCCAGATACAGGCGAATATTGATTGGGTCTGTGCTGTCGTCTGGTGGTACCAGATCAAACATGGCGCGATAGCCATCGATAGCATGCAGTGGACGGGCAGATTCTATTTCTGTGCGACCACGAGACACTGAAATGACGGCTTTCACGTCAGTGTCTTTACTGAGCATTGGCAGTGAGCCACCGGCAAAATCCACGACGAAGCGTTTGCTGTAATAAGGGCGTTTTTTGCCGATTACGCCACCAATACCAGTGAAGGTGTCCACCACTCGTGCTTTGGGCGATTGTTCTGGTGGGATCCCCCCCCAATACATGTTGTAACTGAACAACAGCTCCTGACCTGCAGCTACCGGTTGTGCCGGATTCCAAAAAGCCACTATGTTATCGAACGTTTCATCTAACGTCGGAATTTCCACCAGTTGTACTGAGCCTTTGCCCCAGTTGCTGGTGGGTTCAATCCATAGACTTGGACGTTTTTCATAGAAGACGCCATCATCCTGATAGTGATCAAAGTTACGGTCACGCTGTAGCAGACCAAACCCCTTGGGATTGTCATCGCTGTAAGCATTAAAGCGTAATTCTGCGGGGTTATTTAACGGCCGCCAGATCCACTCACCATTGCCGGTGTGCATCGCCAGACCATCCGAGTCATGGATCTCTGGGCGCCAGTCATAGTCGGTACGGCGATCGTTTTCGCCAACCATATACATGCTGGTTAATGGGGCAACGCCAAGCCGTTCGATGGTTTTACGAGGATAAATAGCTGCGTCAACTTTTATCTTTAATTTGGCCCCAGGCTGGATATCAAATCGATAAGCACCAGTGACACTGGGCGAGTCCATTAGTGCGTAGACAGTGGTCACATCGGAATTGTTTTGCGGATGTTCCAGCCAGAAGTCGGTGAACATCGGGAACTCTTCTGGATGATCCATCGCGGTATCCACGGCTAAGCCTCGGGCAGAAAGCCCGTATTGCATCTCCTGACCGACAGCGCGGAAATAACTGGCACCGAGGAAGGCTATAACATCACGTTCCCAGTCGGTGTGGAACTGCATTCTGAAACCGGCAAAGCCAAGATCTTTCGGCAGTGCTTTACCATCGACTTTGGATTTACCGTAATCAAACATTGCTGATGAATACTTGATAGGAGAGGCTTTGCCGTCCCGCAGTTCATACATCTGTACTGGCGTATCAAAATATAATCCGAGGTGAAACAGTTCCACCCGAAAATTCACATCATCATTACGCCACAGCGCGGCCTTTTTCTTAAAATGCAGCTGTTGATAATCGTCCCAATCCAGATGTTTAAGGTTGTCAGGTAATTCACCTTTGTGGCTGACATAAGCTTGCGTTGCCAGATTGCGGGCGTAGCCTTTAAGCCAAGCATAGCTAAAATTTTCCCCCTCTGCTGGTGACGCCTGCAAGCCAACCGCGCAGGCCGATAAACTCAGCAGCACACCACAGGAAATCAATATGCTGCGGGTAAATTTCAGCGCCCGCCGCCGTCGTCCCGGCATCTCCCTGTATTGACTCACAGGGCCCGTTACCAGTGAATTTTTCATAATTTCTTTTGCAGACAATAAGTTGAATTGCATAAGCAGACTCTGAGTTAGGTGACTTTCCGGTATCTCCCGCCTGAGCGGGTTCCTTAACGCTATATGTTACAGGTAATGATGAAACCTGTGGAGGTGCAGCGAGGGCAACTTTTGCCACAATCTGCATAAAAATCAGTACGCCAGAATCTAGCACATTTTTGTCACAATGGAATGCTGTCGCCGGATTAGGTTCAGGAAAAAGTGGTTTGCTATCAGCATTGTGAATAGTTGTGCTTAAATATTATGAGGTTGTAATAACTAGCTGAATTTAATTGTAAAAAAAGCCACCTCCGAAGAGGTGGCGACGGGTTGGGAAGTGCTAAATCTAGTGGATATCAATCTGATGTTTACTATCGACTTTCACCGCAGTTTTCGGCAATGTCAGATACAACATGCCATTGTCGAATTTCGCATCAATGGCATTTTCATCCACGTTTTCAGGTAACTGAAAACGACGGACAAACTGGCCGTAATAACGTTCGGTCAGATGCTGTTTGTCATCTGTGTGTTCATGTTTACGTTCGCCACTAAGCACCAGACAGCCATCTTCTATATTAAGGCTGATATCTTCTTTCTTCATTTCTGGTAACTCTACTTTCAACAGATAGTTGTCAGCGTTTTCGCTGATGTCTGTTGCTGGCAACCAATGGCGATCACCCGCCATAAATGGAGTAGGCCAATTCACCAAAGATCCGAAACGGCTAAACAGGTTGTCGAATTCTTCTGCAGGATTCCAAGGACGTAATTTCATATGACCTCCTTATGAGTTGTTATCCCAAGTTGATTCAACATCTCGGTAATTCTCGATTACCTGTTTTGTAATATGGTAGCGCTAGGCGTTTTTTCAAGGATTAACCCACAATTTTTTTATGGTATTTTGTGCATAAAAGGTGGGTGCTTATGGCAAATAAAAAGGCAGGTTCATTCCTGCCTTTTGCTATTGTTATTTAACGCTGGCTTTTCAGGCGGCAGCTTTCATCGCTTTAACAAATGTCCCCAGTTGTTCCAGCATCACTTTAGGGTTATCTAGGTTGGCCGCAATAATCTTGACTACTGCTGAACCAGAGATCGCGCCAGCGGCTCCGGCTTCAATAGCCGCGGTGACCTGTTGGGGTTCAGCGATACCAAAGCCCAGTAATGGTGGTGGTGCGTTAAATTGTTTCAACATATCCAGAATCTCATGGACCGGCATACCTGCGGCGTTGTCAGCCCCGGTAACCCCTGCCCGTGATACCAGATAAGTGTATCCTTCCCCGCTGTTCGCAACTTTTGCCAGCGTATCGGCATCGGCATTCGGTGGTGCGATAAAAATCGGTGCTATGCCAACGCTTTTGGCCGCCGTAACAAAGGGGACAGATTCTTCAACGGGCACATCGGCAACCAATACTGAATCGACCCCTGCTGCTTTGGCGCGCTGATAAAAATTCAGTACACCATTGGCATACACCAGATTGGCATAAAGCAACAGACCAATGGGCGTGTTTGGGTGATTAGCGCGGATTTTGCTGATCATTTCAAAACAGCGACTAGGAGTGGTACCACTGTGGAGTGCGCGCAGGTTTGCGCCTTGGATCACCGGGCCATCGGCTAGGGGATCTGAAAATGGAAAGCCTAGTTCCAGACAATCGGCACCGTTGGTAATTAGGGTATCGACAATTGCCAGCGACAGTTCAGGATTAGGATCTCCCAGGGTAACGAAAGGCACAAAGGCGCCGCGTTTTTCTTTCGCGAGCCGGGCAAAACAGTGTTGATAACGTTCGCTCATTTTAAACCTCCTGGCTGGCTTCGCGGACGGCCAGTATGTCTGAAACGGTAAAGATATCTTTGTCGCCACGACCGGAAAGATTCACCACCAAGAGGGTGTCACCGCTGCATTCGCGGGCATAACGCAGCGCGTAAGCGACCGCATGAGCTGACTCCAGCGCCGGAATAATACCTTCATGACGCGCTAACAGCTGGAACGCTTCCAGCGCTTCTTCATCGGTAGCCGATTCATAATTGGCGCGGCCAGAAGCATACAGATAGGCGTGTTGAGGGCCCACGGATGGAAAATCAAGACCAGCGGAGATGGAATAGGATTCTTCAATCTGCCCCTCTTTATCTTGCATTATTGGTGATTTCATGCCGAAGAAAATCCCGGTCTTGCCGTGGCGCAGGGGGGCCCCGTGCATATGGGTTTCGATGCCTTTACCAGCGGGTTCCACGCCTATCAGTTTAACGGTTGGTTCATCGATAAAATCAGCAAACATACCGATAGCATTGGAACCGCCACCCACACAGGCGATTACTGCATCTGGCAAACGGCCTTCTCTTTCCAGCATTTGGCGTTTGGTTTCTTCGCCGATCATTTTTTGGAATTCTCTGACAATGGTCGGGAATGGATGCGGTCCGGCAGCCGTTCCCAACAGGTAATGGGCTCGTTCATAACTGCCTGACCAATCACGCATGGCTTCGTTACAGGCGTCTTTCAGTGTGGATGAGCCTGCGTGTACCGGGATCACTTCGGCGCCCATTAAGCGCATGCGGAACACATTAGGACTTTGACGTTCGACGTCTTTGGCACCCATATAAATACGGCATTTGAGCCCTAGCAATGCACAGGCGAGGGCGGTCGCTACACCATGTTGTCCGGCACCGGTTTCAGCGATGATCTCATTTTTACCCATACGTTTGGCCAGCAACGCCTGTCCAAGCACCTGATTGGTCTTATGGGCACCGCCATGCAGCAGATCTTCACGCTTTAGGTAGATTTTCACCTTAGGGTTGGGTGACAGATTTCGAGTCAATGTTAGGGCTGTTGGGCGCCCGGCATAGTTCTTCAGCAGATCGTGAAATTCCGCTAAAAAAGCTTTATCTTCCCGCGCTTCGACAAATGCCCGCTCCAGCTGTGTAAGCGCTGGCATCAATATTTGCGGCACATACATACCGCCATATTCCCCAAAATAAGGGTTGAGTAACATTTCGCTCATGCTATTTCCTTGAAGCGGCTTAGCCGCAGTCAAACAGGTGATTACGCTCTGACGGCAGCCAGTACGTCGTAAATTTTATCGCTGTCTTTGATCCCCGGTGCGACTTCAACCCCGGAGTTAAAATCCAGTCCGTAAAAGCCTTGCATCGCAGCCGCGGCCGCATTCTCTGGCCTTAAGCCACCCGCCAGCATTGCCTCGTGCTTACGGGGCAGTGGTTGTTGCCAATCAAAAACTTGGCCGGTACCGCCGAAGCTGGCACCACTTTTACTGTCATAAAGGATGCGGTCAGCAAATTGTGGCAAAGAGGCAATAGCGGTTTGTTGTTCAGTACTGACGGCGATGGCTTTCCAGATCTCTGTTGCCGTCATCCCAGCGTTATCAAGTGCTTGCCGCAGTTTTTCCAGTGTGGTGTCATCTTCGTTGCCATGCAGTTGCACGGCGCTTAACTGTAGTTCGGCAGCAATAGCCGCGATTTCGGCAACTGGGGCATCCACAAACACACCGACTAACTGTAATCGTTGTGCTTGCTGCTGATTGTTTTCGGCGAGTTGACGTGCTTGCACTAAACTGACTTTGCGAGACGATTGCGGTGCAAAAATCAGTCCGCCATACACAGCGCCCGCATCGGCAGCGGCGTGAATATCGCTGTTGCGGGTGAGCCCACAGATCTTGTGATGACCAAAAATCAATTTGCGGCAGGCCAGATCCAGATCTGTCTCGGCCATCAGTGAACTGCCCACCAGAAATCCATTCACCAGCGGTGCTAACTGTCTGACATCGGCATGGGTATAAATGCCGGATTCGCTGATGACCAGCATTTCCGGCGGCAGTTTCGGTGCCAGTCTTTCGGTGGTGGCGATGTCAGTGGTTAAATCGCGCAGATTGCGGTTATTGATCCCTACCAGCGGTGCATTCAGGGCGATCGCCCGATGCAATTCCTCTTCATTAGAGACCTCAGTGAGGATATCCAATTTGTACTTGGCCGCTTCTGCTGCCAATTGCCGGTACTGCACGTTATCTAAAACCGATAGCATTAGCAGAATGGCATCCGCCCCCTGATGCGCTGCAAGCTTCACCTGATAGGGTGAAATAAAAAAATCTTTGCACAGGATTGGCTGGTCTACCTGACTGCGAACCTGCGGGATAAAAGCGAAATCCCCTTGGAAAAATTGCTCGTCTGTCAACACGGATACAGCACTGGCGTAATGACGATACACCGTGGCGATGGCTTGCGGGTCAAAATTATTACGGATTAAGCCTTTTGAGGGGCTGGCCTTTTTGCATTCCAGAATAAAACTGGCTTTGGGGCCGCTAAGTGCCCGATACAGACTCCGGTGCGAAATCTGCGGCTGCAGGCTCGCTTCAGGAAAGCGTTGTTGCAGTTTGGCAATATGGTCTTTTTTGCTGTCGACAATCCGAGTTAACACATTACTCATTAGCCGTCTCCAGTTGACTGCCCGCCGCCAGTTGCTGGACTAACGCAGCACCCCGGCCGGCATCGAGTGTTTGCAGCGCCAGTGCGGTGGCACTGCGCAGATCATCCGCCAAACCACAAAGATAAAGGGCACAGGCGGCATTCACGGCAACGGCATTGCGCTGGGCAAGAGTGCCTTGACCGTTGAGCACCGCTTGGGTGATAGCGGCGTTGTCAGCAGGTGAGCCACCTTCCAGCTCTTTGATGGTGGCAGGTGCCACACCAAAATCTGAGGGCATGAGTCGGTATTCTTCAATATGTCCCTGCTTGAGCTCAGCGACAAGCGTTTCGCCGTGCAGTGCAACTTCATCCAGTCCCGCACCGTGTACCACCATCGCCCGTTTTACCCCCAGAGCCTGTAGAACTCCGGCAATCGGGCGAACCAGTTGCGGGCTGTATACTCCCAGCAACATATAATCGGGGCGCGAAGGATTGATCAATGGCCCCAGTACATTAAACAGGGTGCGGGTTTTTAATGCCTGGCGTACCGGAACCGCATGACGCACACCACCATGATAGTGGGGCGCAAATAGAAAGCAGATCCCCAGTTCTTCTAGACAGCGGGCGGCCGTTGCCGGAGACATAGTGAGCTTTATTCCCAGCGCTGACAATAGATCAGACGCGCCAGATTTGCTGGAGACGCCGCGATTACCATGTTTGGCGACTTTGGCGCCCGCCGCTGCGGCAACAAAGCAAGCAGTGGTGGAAATATTGATAGTGTTATAACCGTCACCGCCCGTGCCAACAATGTCGATAACGCCGTGGCCGCTAACCGGAAACGGTTTAGCGGCGGCTAGCAGTGCGTCTGCAGCGCCGCTTATCTCATCGACCGTCTCCCCCTTAATCTTTAATGCAACCAATAGTGCTGATATAGCCGCTTCGCTGAGTTCTCCCGCTATCAGTGGTGTAAACAACGCTTGAGCCTGACTACGACTCAGCGACTTACCCGCGTAAAGCTGTTCCATTAACGGTTGTATATCAGACATTGGTGGTCTCCCTGCTGGCAGATGTTAAATACTGCAGGGTTTGCACCAACAGTGTACTGCCCTGGGTGCTGAGAATAGATTCAGGATGGAATTGGAAACCTACCGATGCATGTTCGCGATGCTCTATGGCCATTGGCATGTCTTCAAAGCTGGCAATAACCTCAAGACAATCTGGCACCTTGGTTGCCACTAACGAGTGGTAACGGGCAACCGACAACGGCGATGGCAGGCCGGAAAACATACCTTGACCATTGTGGCTGACTGGGCTGGCTTTACCGTGCACTATCTGCCCCGCACGGCCAACGGTGCCACCGTAGTATTCGACCAATGCTTGGTGACCAAGGCAGATGCCCAAAATCGGCAGTTTGCCAGCGACTTTGCCTATCAGCGACAGCATACAGCCAGCTTCGGCAGGGGCACCTGGCCCAGGAGATAATACCAATGCTGTGGGCGCCGGTTCTGCCAGCATAAGTGCTGACAGATAATCGGCGCTGATGTCGTTGCGGTAGATGACCACTTCAAAGCCGAGGCTGCGGAACTGATCTACCAAGTTGTAGGTAAAAGAATCAAAATTATCCAGCAGGTAGATTTTCATAGTGCGCCTCCCATTTTGATTGCGCTGATAACGGCTTGCGCTTTCTGGCGTGTCTCTTCGGCTTCTGCCAACGGCTCGGAGTCATACACCACCCCGGCGCCGGCCTGGATATAGGCGATGTCATTACTGACAAACGCCGAGCGGATAACAATACAGGTATCCATATCACCCAGACCGTTGATATACCCCACAGCTCCGCCATAGCTGCCACGGCGTTTTTGTTCCACTTCGCGGACCAGTTGCGCGGCGCGTACTTTGGGTGCACCTACTAACGTCCCCATGTTCATACAGGCTTGATAGGCATGAAGCGCGTCCAGATCCTGGCGTAATTGGCCCGTGACGCGGCTAACCAGATGCATCACATGTGAATAACGGTCCACTTTGAGTAAATCGGCCACTTTGCGGCTGCCACTGGCACTGATGCGGGCAATGTCATTGCGCGCCAGATCAACCAGCATGATGTGTTCGGCTAACTCCTTTTTATCGAGCCTGAGTTCCAGCTCGATTCGACCATCCAGATCGGCATCAATATTACCGTCAATATCTTTGCCGCGCTTGCGGGTGCCAGCAATGGGATACATTTCCACTTGATTGCTATGGGTTTCATATTTCACGGCGCTTTCCGGTGATGCACCAAACAGGGTGAAATCGGCGGCACGTAGATAAAACATGTAGGGGCTGGGGTTGGTCAGCCGCAGTGCCCGATAAGCGCCCAGCGTATTGGGGCAGGGCAGACTGAAGCAGCGAGATGGCACTACCTGGAAAATATCGCCAGCACGAATATGTTCTTTGAGTTGCGCCACTTGGGCGCCATATTGCGCATCGCTGATGTTGGCCTCAACGTCAGCATGCACCCCTTTAAGCTGGGGAATTTCCTGTTGCTGTTGGCAGCGTTCGCTGATCTCAGCAACTCGTTGTTGTAGCTGTTTGTTGACACGGCTGTCTGCGGTAAACGCATGACTGATCACTTCAGCATTTTGGCGCTGGTGATCAACGATAATCAGCGTTTCTGCCAAATAGAACAGGTAATCCGGGCAATGGTTGTCGCCACTTGCAACGTCTTGTAATGGTTCAACAGTGGCAATCAGGTCATAGCCTAGTACACCGCCAAGGAACAAGCCTTCAAAACAACTACCGCCGTCCATTGCTATGCCTTGTTGCAACAGTCGCAGACCTTCAAGCGGTGACAGGGCTTTAAGCCTAGCGTCTTCGTCCAACGCTTCGGTTACCTTGGTAAAGCTGACGATTAATAATCGGTTACTTTCACTCACTTGCGCTAATGGTTTGAAGTAGCTGGCAATGGCGGGTAACAGCGTGGCGCCATTTTCAGAAAGGGCGTTAAAGCTGACGGTTTGCCCCATGCAGGTGATGCTCAGCGCTGCATGGGTAAGAATGATGCTTTTAAGATGGTCTTTACTGTCAATTTCGGCGGATTCCAGCAGCATGGTGTGCGGCCGGTTATCGGTCAGTTGTTGATACAGTCGTAGCGGGTCGTCTTGATAGGGCAAAGGGTGACGGTTGTAATTGACTGTCGCGATTGGCTTAAGTCTGTTCATATAAAGGTCCTGTGTTGCCTAACGTTTACCTGCTGCGGATCTTCTTGCTTCAGAAACGCAAGAAGCCCGCATTTCGCGGGCTTCTTCGTTGAATCTTACTGTTTTCGTTTAGATACAGCGCTTCACACCACCCGCGTTTAAGGGAAGTGCCACCACCATACGATGCTAAGAGAAGCGATGTTAAACATAACGAAAGATTCCTGTTCAGTGATTGGCTTATAGAAAACCGCAGTCGGCTGCTAAAGTCAACGAATTATTCGCAAGTTTTTCGAAATAATCTTGAGCCTTAATAAGATAAATCGCTTTTACCGGGCAAACTCAAGTACAATAAGCAGATGATTACCGAACAAACCTGTATTGATCTGCACTGTCACAGCAGCGCCTCTGACGGAGCTTTGGCACCATCTGAAGTGGTCGCCAGAGCCCTCAACAATGGCGTTGATGTCTTGGCGATTACTGATCACGACACCATTGCGGGGCTGGCCGCAGCTCAGCAGTTTAACCAGCAACAGCCTCAGCCTCTGCAACTGGTGACCGGTGTGGAGATCTCTACTCGTTGGCACGCGTATGATATCCATATCGTTGGCTTGGCATTTGACTGTGAGCATCCACCTCTGCTGGCTTTTTTGGCACAACAATGTCAGCTAAGAGAATTGCGGGCGCAGGAAATTGGCCAACGGCTGGAGAAAGCTGGTATTGAAGGCGCTTACCAAGGGGCCAAACTGCTGGCTGGCGATGCAGCATTGAGCCGTGGGCATTATGCTCGCTATTTGGTTGAAACTGGCGTGGTCGACGATATTAGCAAGGTATTTAAACGTTATCTGGCGCGTGGTAAGACTGGCTATGTACCCAATACCTGGGGCGATATGCAGACAGCGATTGCGGCGATCCACGCAGCGGGTGGTATCGCGGTATTGGCACACCCCAGTGGTTATCAGCTGAAAGGTAAATGGCTGAAGAAATTGGTGCGAGAATTCAAAGACGCCGGTGGCGAAGCTATGGAAGTGGTGTTGGGACAACAGTCGCCTGACGACTTAGTGCAATTAGCGCAGTTAGCCAATCTCAATGGCTTGATGGCCTCGGTGGGCAGCGATTTTCATTTCCCCGGACGCTGGCTGGATCTCGGTAAAAATTTACGTCGGCCCAAAGGGTTGAATTGGGTCTGGCAAACAGAGCAATGGACAGTTGAGTAATGAGTCAGTTTTTTTATGTACATGAGGTCAATCCTCAACCGCGTTTGATCAATCAGGCGGTGAATATCCTCAAAAATGGCGGTGTTATCGTTTATCCCACCGACTCTGGTTATGCCTTGGGTTGCACGATAGGTAATAAAGACGCAATGACTCGCATTGCTCGCATCCGCCAGCTAGGAGACAACCACGAGTTTACTCTGGTATGTCGTGATCTGTCTGAGTTGTCCACCTATGCCCGAGTGGATAATCAAGCATTTCGATTACTGAAAAATAATACCCCAGGCCCTTATACCTTTATTTTTAAGGCAACTAAAGAGGTGCCACGGCGGTTACAGAATGAGAAAAAACGCACTATAGGTATTCGGGTGCCAGACAACGTGATTGCGGCGGCGTTGTTGGAAGCGCTGGGCGAGCCACTGATGTCTACGACACTGGTGCTTCCAGGAAATGATGTGGCTGAATCGGATCCTGAAATGATCCGCGATGAACTGGAACACCAAGTTGATGCCATTGTGGCTGGCGGTTATCTCGGTGAAAAGCCCACCACAGTGATTGATATGTCAGAAGACAGCATTGAAATTGTCCGTGAAGGCGCGGGTGATATAACGGCGTTTCTTTAACCGATATTAGCCGTTATAATCGCGCGTTTGCTGGAAATGGCGTAGCAGCAAGGAGAAACGGATGACCGAAGGCGTTCAGCAGAGTTTACCGCTTGCCATTGTGCGTGGTGAAGTGCTGCAGGAGTTGCCGTCCGATCTGTTCATTCCCCCTGAAGCGTTGGCGGTGTTTTTGGAAGCTTTCGAGGGGCCGCTGGATCTGTTGCTTTACCTGATCCGTAAACAGAAGTTGGATGTGGTCGATCTACCGCTAACACAGATAACCGCGCAATACTTGGAATATATTGAGATGCTGCAGGGCGCCAGAGTGGAACTGGCGGCCGACTATCTGGTGATGGCAGCAACACTGGCAGAGATTAAATCGCGTTTATTGCTACCGAAGCCGGAGCTGGAAGCGGACGAAGAGGAAGATCCTCGGGCGCAATTGATCCGTCAGTTGAAGGCTTATGAGAGTATCAAGGATGCGGCCATGCAGTTGGATCAACTGCCACGGTTGGAGCGTGATGTGTTTCAGGCAGGGGCTGCGCCCTCGCCAGCAATTCGGCCGACATTGGTGCCACCGGATGTCAGCTTGTTGGAATTGGCAAGAGCCTTTGCTGATGTGCTAAAGCGGGTGGAAGCCTATGGCGATCATCAGGTACGCAAAGAGCAGTTATCAACCCGGGAACGCATGAGTCAGATCTTGGCGCAGCTTTCCAGTGAGCGATACACCTCTTTTAGCGAGCTGTTTTCCATCAGCGAAGGACGTGCTGGGGTAGTAGTGAGTTTTCTGGCGTTGATGGAATTGGTCAAAGGGCTGCTGGTGGAATTAGTGCAAAGCGAACCGTTTGCACCCATTTATCTGAAAGCATTTTAATCAGAACGGAGAGTTGAGTGCCTCAAATCAATGACTTGCAACTGAAACAATTGGTTGAGGCCACACTGTTTGTGTTGGCAAAACCGGTGTCAGTCAAAGCATTGCGAGACACGGTGCTGGCGGATTTCACTGTGTCATTGCCACGCTTGAAGGCAGTGCTGGATGAACTGGTTGTGGATTACCAAGAACGCGGCGTACAACTGGTGAATGTCGCAGGAGGCTACCGCTTTCAAACCCGTGACAGTCTAAGCGAGATACTGCAGACGTTGTGGCAGGAGCAAGCGCCTAAATATTCGCGGGCGACGCTAGAAACACTCGCGGTAATTGCTTATCAGCAACCGGTAACCCGCGGCGAGATTGAAGCGGTGCGGGGCGTGGCTGTCAGCAGCCAAATCATCAAGAATTTAACGGATCGCGGCTGGGTGCGCGTAGTGGGACACAAAGAGGTGCCGGGACGGCCTGCGTTGTTTGCCACTACTGCGGAGTTCCTAGCCTATTTTGGCCTCGATAAACTGGCGGACTTGCCGCCGTTAACCGATGCTGAATCATTAGCGGCAGTGTTTTCAGGAATGAAGACCATGCCGGAAACCATAGAAGAGTCAATTAATGAGTGAAAAATTGCAGAAAATCTTGGCCCGTGCTGGCCATGGCTCCCGTCGTGAGATGGAGGCATGGATAGCTGCAGGCCGGGTGAGTGTCGATGGCGAAATTGCTAGTCTTGGTGACCGCATTGAAGCGGATGCCAAGGTCCGTATCGATGGTCGCCAGGTATCGCTCAAGTCAGCCGACGAAGTGATCTGTCGCGTGCTGGCTTATCACAAACCTGAAGGCGAGATTTGCTCTCGCAAAGATCCCGAGGGGCGTCCAACCGTGTTTGACCGACTGCCACGTACCCGTGATAGTCGTTGGGTTGCCGTCGGGCGTCTGGATATCAATACCTCGGGGTTGCTGCTGTTTACCTCCGATGGTGAACTGGCGAATCGCTTGATGCATCCCTCTAACGAAGTAGAGCGTGAATATGCGGTGCGCACCTTTGGTGAAGTCAGCGATCTGGTGGTGCAAAAGCTACGCACTGGCGTCATGCTGGAAGATGGCCCAGCACAGTTTGATCAAATCAAATCAGCCGGTGGTGAAGGTATCAACCAGTGGTGGCATGTAGCGTTACATGAAGGCCGTAACCGCGAAGTGCGGCGCTTGTGGGAAGCGGTAGAGGTGCAGGTCAGTCGGTTGATCCGGGTGCGTTACGGCATGATTGAATTGCCTAAAACCCTGCCGCGTGGTGGTTGGATGGAATTACCGTTGGAGCAGGTAAATTATCTGCGGCAGCTTGCCGGACTGGAACCGGAAACCCGCTCTATGCTGGGTATGGATAAGCACAGTGTGGCACGGGCCAAAGTGCGTAGCGCTAAAGTGCGCCGAGCGGTGCGCAAACAGAAAACCACCCAAGGTAAACCAACCCGGCAATAGTCTGAAAACAACAAAAAAGGCCACGGTGTAAGTGGCCTTTTCGTGAATTAAGCCGAGGGTTAACGGTTGTACCGCAGGAAATCGAGTGCGCCACAAACGGCAGCCACTTGCGCCTGATTGCAGATATCTGCCGTGGCTTTAGGGCTGTCTGGATACACTTCGGTGGTACAGGTGTAGGGAGCATCGCTGACACTGGCACATAAGCCCAATGCTTTGAGGGCATATTCGATAACCCCAGGTTGCACCACTGTTGAGCCAATGATATTGCCGTCCTTATCCGCCGGGGCGATGTGTGTCACTTTCGCAACTGCATCGATGATGGCTTTTTGAAATGCAGGTTGAGGGTGCGCGCTGTCATCAACCACATAAAAACCATCGGGAATTTCACCGGGCTCATAATCTTTGCCATCTCTGGCAGACAGTGCTGGCCGAAACTCGCTTTCATCGGTGTCAGTGGTTTCATGCAGATCGATATGCGCTAAAAATTCGCAGTTCTGCGCAGCAACCAATGCCATCAATGCGGCAGATTCCTCGGCAGGGCTATTAGCATAAAAGGAACGGTTAGGATCAATTGCCAGCGGATTCCAGCGGTTGATCACCTCATAGCCCCAGGGGCTGACGCAAGGAGCGATAAGTAAGTTAAAGTCGTTGATGTACTGCTTAGCTTGCGTTTGAGCAAACAGTAATGCCCCCTGAACCCCCGACGTTTCGTAGCCATGGACACCGCCGGTGATCAATACGCAGGGTTTTGCTGCATCCCAATCCTTTGATTTCAGTGCCAGCAACGGATAACGGGCGGGGTCATAGCTGAGCTCACCATATTGTAGTAGCTCAAATTGGTCACCAAGTGCGTTGATTTTCTCGACCACCTGTTGCTGATAGCTGCGGTGGATAACTTGGGATTGACGCCACTGTTGTTTTTCATTGTCACCCCAGGGGATACCTGGTGTTCCGATGGGATAGCTTGATTCTTGACTCATCATCGATGCCTTGTTGTTGTGTTTCTTGTGAAATCATTGGGTGTTTAGGGCTTGGGCTGCGCGCTGAATTGCTGACCATTTTCGTGGCGACTGTCATCACCCATAAGGTACAAATATAACGGCATGAGTTGTTCAGCGGTTTTAAGTGTCAGCGGATCTTCAGCCGGGTAAGCGCTGGCGCGCATGGCCGTGCGAGTCGCACCTGGATTGATGCTATTGCTGCGCACCGTGCTGCCATCACATTCATCTGCTAGCACCTGCATCATGCCTTCAGTGGCAAATTTGGAGATAGCATAGGCGCCCCAATAAGCACGACCCTTGCGCCCGACACTACTGCTGGTAAACAAAATGGAGGCCGCTGGAGCGCGTCGTAGCAGCGGCAGTAGCGGTTGGGTCAGTGCTAATTGGGCCACCACATTGACCTTTAACAGCTGTTCTAACGTTGTCATGGGAAGCTGTTCCAGCGGAGTTAGTGTTCCTAACAGACTGGCATTATGCAATAAACCATCGAGTTGGCCGAATTGAACCGCAATCAGGTCTGCTAGGTGTTGGTAGTCATCAGGCGTTGCGGTGGCAAGATCCAGCGGCATGATAACCGGTTCAGGGCTGCCTTGAGCCCTAATGTCATCATACACCAGCTCCAGCTTATGTTGTGTCCGTCCGAGTATAATGACGGTAGCACCATATGCCGCGAAGGTGGTTGCCGCCGTACGGCCGATGCCATCGCCTGCGCCTGTTACCAAAATAATTTTATGCTGCAATAAATCTTTTTTGGCCTGATAGTCCAACATCCGTCTACTTCCCGTTTTTCCAATAACCCGCTACCAGATTGGTGTTGGCGGGGATTGTTTGGTTTGTTTAAAACAAATGACCGATTAATGGTGTAAAACCTTGGTTTCATTTGTTTCTGTTTGGTAGCTAAACTGATAATTTTGCATTAACTTGTTAAGGATTGAGACTTAGGTCTCATCTCTGTGGTCGCTGTATTTGGGGTATTGTGACCAATTTGTCAGGGAAACAAAACTACTACAACAAGACTTGGGGTTACAAACATGAACAGACGGATAGTAGTTGCTGCGGTGATGGCAGCATTCGGACTCACAGCCTGCGGCGGTGACAGCTATGACGAGCTGAAAGATAACACAGAACCATTGGTGCCAGAAACGCATCTGGTATTTGATCCCGCGAATTCAGCGGTACCGATACCTAATGATCTGCTGCTCAGTGGTACGCTCGACGGTACGCTTAACATGCCGGGTGAAAGTTCGGGCGATTATACTGACCCGCAACTGGCGTTGGGCGCATTGGACGGTTGGTCGACTACGCAACCTATCACGATAGGGTTTACACCAGCAAAGGACGGTAGTGGCAATCCAGTAGGTTTATTAGCATCTTCCGTTGCCCAGCCTGGGGCGGTGCGGTTATTCGAGGCAACCAGTGGTGGCCCACTGTCAACCGACAGCAGTTGTCAGTCGGCACCAGCGGTCAGCGCTTGTGCTGTGGGCGATGAATTGACCTGGGGAGAGGATTTTGTTACGCAGGTTTCAGGTAACAATATTGTCGTGGTACCGTTGAAGCCGCTTAAACCTGCCCACTCTTACCTTTATGCTGCAACTACCTTAATCAAGGACACAGAAGGCCGCAGCGTCGCGCCTTCCACAACCTATGCTTTGCTGAAAATGGATATTGCAACCCATCCACTGGAAACGCCCGATCAGCTGATGTTACAGACACTGGTCAACAGTTACGAAAAGGGGTTGAGCAGCAGCCACAGTGTTGACAGCGACACTATTATATACGCCGGCTTGTTTACTACACAGTCAGTCAGTGATGTTTATGAAACCGTCAAACTGCTGATGTTGCAAACTGGTTCACCCTATGCGCCAACTTGGGTACAAGCGCCTATGCCCGCTGGCTATACAGCCGCGACGGCAGCAGGACTGACTGCCGCCGATGGCACTGCGTACGTACTCGCGGATATGGCCGATATTTATACGGCAGCGATAAAATTGCCTATATACGGTGATTGTTCATCTGCCAGTTGCGATGGCATTGATGGCCACTGGCAAGCATTAGGTGACAGCCCGGTGGCAGTCTTACAAGCGTTGCAGAATGGCACTATGAGCCAAAGCCATTTCGCAACTCAGGCGACAAATTATGGCATAGATCCCAGTGCAGCTCTGGCTAATCCCTCTTTGCTTGCGGGAAAAACCTGGACTTTGGACGATGGTAGTAATGCTGATGTGAATCGGCATTTGACACGTTTCAATCCTATTCCAGCTATTAAGGGCTATGAGACGGTTCCATTACTTATCAGCGTGCCTAACGCCACAAAACTCGCGTTATTTTATGCCAGTCAGGGCAAAACCTTCAGCGCGCCTGCCAGCGGATGGCCAACGACACTTGCTATGCACGGCCTCGGTGGTGGCAAGGAGATGGCGCTGGCTTATGCCGGCAGTTATGCCGCTGCAGGTGTAGCGCTGGTAGCGATGGATATGCCACTACATGGTGCTCGGTCATATGATGCAAATAATGATGGTGTTTATGAGGTCTCTGCCTCCGACCCGTCTTTTGGCGCTGTGATCGGTAAGCCTCATGCTTTTGATAATGGCAATGCGTTGGTATTTGTTAACATCGCTAGTACCTTATCTGTACGTGATAACTTCCGACAGGCGACAGTGGATCATTTGGCATTGCGGTTAGCCATTGGCGGACTGAGTGCTTCTCAAGCCGCGGGTGGCGCCACACCGCTGTTTGATGCGAATAAGATCACCGCGCAAGGGTTAAGCCTCGGTGCTATTGTCGGTACTGATTTTGCGACTTATGCCAGCAGTGGATTGGTGGAGCCCAGCAGTGGCAGTGCTTTGCCAAATTATTACGGGATAAAAGGTGTATCGCTGGTGGCACCAAGTGGTGGACTTGCTGGCAGTTTTGCTGGCTCCGCCACCTTCTCGCCGGTGTTGTTTGCCAATATCACAGCATCTGATACGTTTAAGGCATTAGTCACTGCGGCTAATACTGCCGGTTACGCTGAGGATTCTGCTGAGTATGCCGCATTGGTGCAAACCGTGTATCAAAGCTTTATTCCAACCTTTGCTTTCGCGGTGCAGACGGCCATAGACAGCAGCGACCCCATTAGTCAGGCGGCAATGTTGCAGGCTTCTGGCTTGCCAGTGCATTTGATAGAGGTGGTTGGTGATGGTGCTGGTAATAAACCTGATCAGGTATTGCCAAATAGTGTGAGTGGATTTCCATTGTCGGGAACCGAGCCTTTAATTGCTAACCTTGGGTTGAGTTGTGTCGATAGCAGTGGTAGCAATGGGGCGGTACGTTTTACCAAGGGGCACCACAGCTCTATTGTCAGCCCATCTGAGATTAGTGGAGTGACTGATGGTATGGCGGCGGCAGCAACCGCAGAGATGCAGTCACAAGTCGCAACGTTTGCAGCGTCAGCGGCGGCTGGAGCACCCGCAATTGTGGTTACTAATCCGCAGGTGATCCAGAGTTGCGGCAGCTAAATTAAGCGAGTCACAAGAAAACGCCCGGCTTTAGCTGGGCGTTTTATCATGTAGGGTCTTAGCCAGAAAGCTACGCTCTGCAGTCAAACGTGCTCCATATCGGCGCATGATCTGACGGTTTTTCCATGGCTCGCAATTCATAGTCAACGTCCGCTTCTTTCAGACGTTCCGCTAATGGTGGCGTTGCCAAAATGGTGTCTATACGCAGTCCGCGATTCTCGTCAAAGCCTTTACTTCGATAATCAAACCATGAATAACGTTGTTCTCGCTCTGGGTGTAATTGCCTGAACGTATCGACCAGCCCCCAGTCAAGCAGCGTTGAGAACCATTGACGTTCTTCGGGTTGGAAACTGCATTTGCCAGTTTGTAACCAGCGGCGGGCATTTGCAGCGCCTATCCCAATATCCAGATCGATTGGCGAAATGTTCATGTCACCAATGATGGCAATATCTTGCTGCGGGCTAAAACTGTTGTTAAGCCAATGCATCAAATCTGCATAAAACTTACGTTTGGCAGGGTATTTCACTTCATGGTCAATGTTTTCGCCCTGAGGGAAATAGCCGTTGATAACGGTGAGTGTCCGGCCATTAGGCTGCATAAATTCGCCCGCTATTAGGCGGCGCTGAGCATCTTCTGTATCGGTGGGAAACCCTTTCTGGATCTGCAATGGTGCAATTTTTGACAGCAGTGCTACGCCGTAGTGAGCTTTACCACCGTGGTAATGTACTTGATAGCCCATGGCCGTGACTTCATCATGCGGGAAGGCTTCGTCGTGAACCTTGGTTTCCTGCAGGCCAATAATGTCGGGTTGATGACTGTCAATTAAAGCCTGCAGTTGATGCAGGCGCGCACGCAGGCCATTGATATTGAATGAAACAATCTTCATTTATGGTAAAACCGGCTTGAAGGGTTTGACGACCACATTGGCATACACGCCAGCGGCGACATACGGATCGGCATCGGCCCAAGCCTTGGCTGCTTCCAACGATTCAAATTCAGCCACTACTAGTGACCCCGTGAAACCAGCAGCGCCAGGATTGTCACTGTCTACTGCCGGGTGCGGCCCCGCAACCATCAATCGACCATCATCGGCAAGCAACTGCAGGCGTGCCAAGTGTGCAGGTCTTACTGATAAACGGTTTTCTAAGCTATTTTCAACGTCTTGTGCTGAGATCATGTACCACATTATTTGAGTTCCTTCCGTTGCTCTTCCGGTATATGTTTAAACAGATATAACACTGTCGCGACAGTGTTTAGCAGCGTGACTGCTGTAAGGCCAAACACCTTAAAGTTCACCCAGGTGGCCTGGCTTAAGTGAAAAGCGACATAAATATTGGCGAGGCTACACAACATAAAAAATGCTGCCCAATACCACGTAACTCTAGCCCAGATATGGTCGGCAACTTTTAGCTCATTGCCTAACATGGATCTCAGTACTGGGCGTTTAAGCCACAGGCTGACAACTAATGCCAGAGCCATCAGCGCGTAGACGATAGTCACTTTCCATTTAATGAAAACATCGTTATGCAGAAACAGTGTCAGCGAACCAAAAATAGCGACCACCACAAATGTGATGATATGCAGCTTTTCTAACTTGCGGTATATCGCGTAGGTGATGACTAATTGCAGTGCGGTTGCCGCCACCAATACCCCACTGGCGACGTAGATGTCATATAGCTTATAGACAGCGAAAAAAATGATGAGCGGGAGAAAATCCAGTAACTGCTTCATGATTGACCAGGGAATTCCAAAACTTGCTCGAGTGTAGCACGCTCTGTGAGGAAGGATAACCCTAGACTAGAAGGCTCCGACGTTGGTTTTGCCTGTTTCTGGCACAATCTCAACAATTATCCAGCTGTTACCTCTTTTTTTTAGTTTAAGCGAACGGTCATCTATCCATTTTTCTCCTGCCTTTTTCCCTACCAGTTTTACGACTACGGTAACTTCGTCGGAGAACTTACGGAAAAAATCGATATCGATGTCTTCAATTGACAGTGTTACGTCAGTCATGGACAAGTTGAGCATATAACGCTGTACCGATGGCGCAATGTAATAGCTGCGCAGCACCTCTTTAATGGGCGCATCAACATATTGCATAGCTTCTTGGACATCACGATCCACATAGATCGCCTGAAAAAAGCCGAGTGCAACTTGTTCCGGTGATGCCTCGCCATCTTTGGTCGCATCGCTACAGCCAAACAGGCATATCATAAGGAGAAATATTACGTATCTCATGGCATTACCGATGTAGACGGGTGTGGTCAGTATCCGGTTTTTTGTGGCGGACCGCAAGTCGCTGTAGAAAGTCGATGACCAATACTGAATTGCGGCTGAATAAACCTGATGGTTATCCACAAAATCTGTGGACAACTTTGTTGAATACTCACAGCGTCTTGTCTAACTTTTTGAAATAACGTTTAAATTACTGATGGTCAATTTTTGTCGCGCACGGAAAAACAGTTGCAAGGTCACACTGCGGACTGACACAAATAAAAAAGGCGCCACAAGGGCGCCTTTACTTATGCTCATTTAGTTCTGGGTCGCCTGGATGGCTGTTAACGCGATGGTATACACAATATCGTCTACCAATGCGCCACGGGACAAATCGTTAACCGGTTTACGCATTCCTTGTAGCATTGGGCCGATACTGATCAGATCAGCGCTGCGCTGTACCGCTTTATAGGTGGTATTACCTGTGTTTAGGTCAGGGAAGACAAACACTGTTGCTTTACCAGCAACTGGGCTATCAGGCGCTTTGGAGCGGGCTACGTTTGGCATTACCGCAGCGTCATACTGCAACGGGCCATCAATCACCAGATCAGGACGTTTCTCTTTCGCGATCCGCGTAGCTTCACGTACTTTATCGACATCAGAGCCGCTGCCTGAGTTACCGGTAGAGTAACTGATCATCGCGACTCTTGGCTCAATCCCAAAAGCCTTCGCGGATTCGGCAGACTGGATAGCGATGTCCGCTAACTGCTCCGCATCTGGATCTGGGTTGATAGCGCAATCACCGTAAACCAGCACCTGATCCGGCATCAACATGAAGAAGATTGAAGAAACCAGATTGGATCCTGGCGCCGTTTTAATCAGCTGTAGCGGTGGGCGGATGGTGTTGGCGGTGGTATGCACTGCGCCAGACACGATGCCGTCCACTTCGTCCTGTGCCAGCATCATGGTGCCGAGCACCATGTTGTCTTCTAACTGTTCGCGGGCAACAACTTCGGTCATACCTTTGCCGCGGCGCAATTCCACCATCGGCTGAACATAACGTTCGCGAACTTCATCAGGATCCACAATATCTATGCCGTCACCGAGCGTTACGCCTTGCAGGTTGGCAATACGCATGATTTCATCGCGTTTACCCAGTAATACGCAGTGGGCGATACCGCGCTCGGCGCAAATAGCAGCGGCTTTAATTGTGCGTGGTTCATCACCTTCTGGCAGCACCACGGTTTTATGGGCGGCTCTTGCCAGTTCTGTCAGTTTGTAACGGAATGCGGGTGGAGACAGTCTGTGCTCGCGAGGCGAGTTTTCGGTAACACTTTCAATCCAGTTCTGATCGATATGACTTGCGACATATTCCTGAACCAGATCAATACGAACGGCGTCATCGACAGGAACTTCATGGTCAAAGCGCTGGATGTTGAGCGATGTCTGCCAGGTATTGCTGTCAATCAGGAATACTGGAAGGCCGGTTTCGAAGGCTTGTTCACACAGTTCCATAATGGCTGGTTCCGGCTCGTAACCGCCACTGAGCAATAAGGCGCCGATTTTTACGCCATTCATGGCGGCGAGACAAGCAGACACTATCACATCTGAACGGTCGCCTGAGGTGACTAGCAGCGAATCTGTTTTGATGTGTGTGACCATATTCGGCAAGGAACGGGCACAGAACGTGACTTTTCGCAGGCGGCGAGTGTGCATCTCGCCAGCGTTGAGAATTCTAGCACTCAGATGTTTGGCTAAGTCGGATGCCCGTGGTGACACCAGGGCAAGGTTATAGGGCACACTGCCTAAAATACGGAGCGGGCTCTTGCCGGGGAGTTGGAACATGCCGGCAGTATCAATATGCTGACTAGGATCATGGTCAAACATTTCAGACAGATCTGGACGCATGCGTCCTTCTTCATCTACCGGGGCGCCTATCTTGTTGACGATGGCACCGATCAGGCGACGATTCTGGGCACCGCCCCATGAGTGATAGGCGATTTCTAAGCGGTTCATCAGTCCGATAGGGGTATCATTGCCTGGTGTTGCCACAAAAATGATATCGGCATCCAATGCTTTGGCAACGGCATAATTGATGTCATCGGCAAAGTGATGGCTACGGGTATGCACCAGACCTTCTACAATCAAGGTCTCAGTGGCACCAACCGACTCTGATACTCTGGCGATTATCTGTTCCATCAGCACATCTGTCTGATCGGCACGGATCAGTGATTCTGCATGCGCCATGTCAAATGGCTCGAGCGGATTAACTGTAGGTGATTTGCTGAGAATAGTGGTGGAACGCTCCGGCCCTTTATCGTCGGGGCGCAGTTGCGCAATAGGTTTGAAAAAGCGAACTTTGACGCCATGACGTTCAAGCGCACGTACCATCCCCAGACTAATTGAGGTCAGGCCGACGCCTGTACCTATGGGGATCAACATAATGTTACGGGACATAAAAACCTCTTCTGAAAACCGTTGCTGCGATAACTACTTGCCCGCAAGGTTTTGTTGTTTGTCCAGACACCGCGCCCCGCGAAGGTGAGCAGTTGACGCGGTATAACTGTTGATTACTCAATGAGTTTTAATGCATCTGCCGCAATAACCCATTCTTCATTTGTCGGGATCACCATGGCAACTGGGCTGGTATCAGCGGTAATAATGCCGCTGTTACCAAAGCGGGCCGCTTTGTTACGCTCATCGTCAACCTGGAATTTAAAGATAGCCAAGTTTTCTAGAACCTTACGGCGTACCAAATCAGAATTCTCACCAATGCCACCAGTGAACACTACTGCATCCAGTTTTCCGAGCGGTACTGTGTATGATGCAATATATTTGGCGAGACGATAGCAGAAGATCTCTAGTGCTAATGTGGCACCTTTATGGCCTTCAGCATAACCCTCTTCTATCCCGCGACAATCGCTGGTCAACTCCGAGATCCCCAGCAGTCCACTCTGTTTATTGAGCATGGAGTTGACTTCATCTACTGTGTATCCCAATTGATGCACTAGGTGGTAGACAATGGACGGGTCCATATCGCCGCAACGCGTGCCCATCACCAGGCCTTCCAGTGGTGTCAGTCCCATAGAGGTGTCCACACTTTTGCCACCTTTGATAGCAGTAACTGACGCGCCGTTGCCTAAATGAGCTGAAATCAGACACAGCTCTTCGACAGGTTTTTCGAGCATTTGCGCGGCTTGGCGGCTGACAAACAGATGGCTGGTACCGTGCATGCCATAGCGACGGATACTGTGCTCGCGGTAAAGTTTATAGGGTAGGGCGTAGATATAAGCTCTTTCCGGCATAGATTGGTGAAAGGCGGTGTCAAACACAGTCACCTGGGGTAAGTCAGGAAAAGATGCGATAGCTGCGCGGATACCAATAAGATGCGCCGGGTTGTGCAGTGGTGCCAGTGATGCACACTCTTCAATACCATCAATGACCGTATCATCAACAATCATCGAATGGGTGAACTTTTCCCCGCCGTGCACAATGCGATGCCCGACGGCCAGAATTTTGGATAATAATTCCGGTAATGGCCCTAATATATTTTCAACAATAAATTCAACTGCTTCGCGATGAGCCGTATAAGCACCAAGTGACATTTCATGTTTTTCGCCATTGTATTTCCACTTGATGCGCGAGTCTTTTAGACCAAAACACTCTGCCAGCCCAGAAATTTCTGCATCGCCAGTGATGGCGTCGATGACCGCAAATTTCAGCGACGAGCTGCCACAGTTTAAAACCAATACCAGTTTATTTGACATCTTAATAAACCTTATGCCGTTTTAATAACTGATCCGGGAAAGCCAGCTTCCGAACCTGTGTTCATTTAGCATTTCCTTACCCAGTTCTATATTGGGTCAGTTTTTGGAAATGTGCTAAGGTAAAAGCATTCACTTCATTGCAGGGGCGTTCCTTGAATTCCGGCATCCTAAAGACCCTGAGCGACGGTCAGCACTATATGAAGACCTGGCCCATGGTGCGCCAACTGGGATATCACTTTCCCGAGTTTCGCGTGATCCGCGCAACCCGCTTAGCGACTACCCTTATGCCGGGCTTAGCCCTGCTTGCTGGTGGTAGCCAGCTGTATTTATACGGATGGGCTTATCTGCCGCAGGCACTTGCCACCATCCTGTTTTTTATTAGCATGCCGCTCCAAGGAATGTTCTGGTTGGGATGGCGAGCCCGTCATCCGTTACCCTTATCACTGCTGGAGTGGGGCAATCAACTCAACGCCAGGCTGGTAGAGCAGGGCGCAGGTTCGCGTCCACTTGGCGCAAAGGCCTGTTACATGGACATGGCGGTTATTCTGAAACTGGCATTTGAACGTCTTGAAGCCAGTTTCTGGGACGAAATCTAGCCTTAGTAACTGGCATTGATCCCGCGTTTTGTGAATACCGCTTTAATTTTTTCCATCGTATCGTGGCTGGGTGGGGATACTCCTTCTAACTCGTAGGTTTCTCCCATTGCCTGCCACTTATGTTTTCCCAGCTCGTGGTAGGGCAGCAACTCCACTTTTTCCACATTACTCATGGGCTGGATGAACTCAGCCAGCATCTCCGCTGACGCTTCATCTTCGGTGTAACCACCAACCACTACATAACGGATCCAGGTTTTTTGTCCCCGTTTGGCAAGGTATTGCGCAAACTGCAGCGTCCGTTGATTACTCACTTTGGTCAGATCGATGTGTTTGGCATCATCCATCTGTTTTATATCGAGCATCACCAGATCCGTGTTATCCAGTAATTCATCAATCACAGGTGTGTACTTACGTACAAAACCATTGGTATCGAGACAGGTGTGGATCCCATGTTGTTTGCAGGCTTTAAACCAGGCTGCCACAAATTCAGCCTGTAGCACGGCTTCACCACCGCTGGCCGTCACACCACCATTACTGGCTTCATAAAACGGTCGATAACTGAGGATCTGTTCCATCAATTCGTCGACCGTTACATCTTTGCCGTCGTCCAAATCCCAAGTATCACGATTATGACAGTATTTACAGCGCATCAGACAACCTTGCATAAACGCGATAAAGCGTATGCCGGGGCCATCAACTGTGCCGAAAGACTCTATTGAATGGATTCTTCCTGTAACTGTCATCAATACTCCTGAAAAGGCTGCAATGTTACCATTGCAGCCAATCTTATCAGACGGATTTGGTGAAAGTACGGGTAATTACATCTTGCTGCTGTTCAGGCGTCAGTGAATTAAACCGTACCGCATAGCCAGACACACGGATGGTGAGCTGAGGATATTTCTCAGGGTGCACCATGGCATCTTCCAGCATTTCGCGGTTCATCACGTTGACGTTCAGGTGTTGACCACCTTCGTGACCAGGTTTATGGGCAAAGTAGCCGTCCATCAGCGCCGCTAGGTTTGCACGGCGAGCACTATCTTCTTTACCTAACGCATTGGGTACGATAGAGAAGGTGTAAGAGATACCGTCTTGCGCATGGGCAAAAGGCAGTTTAGCAACAGAAGTCAGCGAGGCGACAGCACCTTTTTCATCGCGACCATGCATTGGGTTGGCCCCTGGCGCAAATGGCGCTCCGGCACGACGACCATCAGGTGTGTTACCGGTTTTCTTACCATAAACCACGTTAGAGGTAATCGTCAGAATTGACTGGGTTGGGATAGCGTTACGATACATCTGTTTGTGGCGGATTTTATCCATAAAACGATGTACCAGATCGCAGGCGATGTCATCTACACGGGCATCGTTGTTACCGAATTTCGGATAGTCACCTTCGATTTCAAAGTCCACGGCAATGCCGTTTTCATCACGTACTGGTTTTACCTTGGCATACTTGATGGCAGACAATGAGTCGGCAGCAATAGACAGACCCGCAATACCGCAAGCCATAGTACGACGTACGTCGCGGTCATGTAATGCCATCAATGCTGCTTCGTAGCTGTACTTGTCATGCATATAGTGGATGGTGTTCAGTGCAGTGACATATTGTGTTGCCAACCATTCCATCATGTTGTCCAGCCGGCCCATGACTTCGTCAAATTCCAGCACATCGGCTGTGATTGGGGCACTTTTTGGACCAATCTGCTTTTTCAGTTTTTCATCAACACCACCGTTGATGGAGTACAGCAGGGTTTTTGCCAAGTTGGCACGAGCACCGAAGAACTGCATTTGCTTACCAATAACCATCGGACTAACACAGCAAGCAATGCCGTAATCGTCAGATTCAAAATCGGGGCGCATCAGATCATCGTTTTCGTACTGGATAGAGCTGGTATCAATAGAGACTTTGGCACAGTACTTCTTGAATGCTTCTGGGAGATTTTCAGACCACAGCACCGTAATGTTCGGTTCAGGGCTGGGGCCCATGTTGTACAGGGTATGCAGGAAACGGAAGCTGGTTTTGCTCACCAGTGTTCGGCCATCTAAGCCCATACCACCAATGGATTCTGTTGCCCAGATAGGATCGCCAGAGAACAGTTCATCATATTCAGGAGTACGCAGGAAACGCACCATACGCAGTTTCATCACGAAATGGTCAATCATTTCCTGAGCCTGTTCTTCAGTCAGCAGGCCTTTCTTCAGATCACGTTCAATGTAGATATCAATGAAGGTAGAGGTACGGCCCAGTGACATGGCGGCACCGTTCTGGCTCTTCACTGCTGCCAGATAACCGAAATATGTCCACTGAATCGCTTCTTTGGCGTTAGTCGCGGGGCCAGAAATATCAATACCGTACTTAGCCGCCATGTTCTTCATCTGTGCCAAGGCACGATGTTGTTCAGCGATTTCTTCACGTAACTGGATAACGTCACTCAGGTTTTCACCTGCTTCCATCTGTGCTTGCAGCGAGGTGAATTGGGCAAATTTGTCCTTCATCAGGTAGTCGATACCATAAAGGGCAACACGGCGATAGTCACCGATAATACGACCACGGCCATAAGCGTCAGGCAAACCGGTCAGTACGCCTGACTTGCGGCAAGCGAGAATTTCTGGAGTATAAACGTCAAACACACCCTGGTTATGGGTCTTGCGCAGCTCACTATAAATATATTGCAACTGAGCATCTAATTCACGACCGTAAGCTTGGCATGAACTTTCTACCATACGGATACCACCGTTTGGCAACAGCGCACGTTTCAGTGGGGCATCGGTTTGCAACCCCACAACTGTTTCCAGTTCGCGGTCAATATAACCGGCATCATGCGAATCAATAGTAGAGACTTTATCGGTGTCAAAATCGACGGGGGCGTGAGTGCGGTTTTCCAGCTTGATGCCTTCCATCACTTTTTCCCACAAAGTGTTGGTGGCCGCAGTTGGACCTGCTAAGAAGGATTCGTCGCCTTCATAAGGAGTGTAGTTGTTTTGGATAAAATCACGCAGGTTAACTTCAGATTTCCAGTCACCAGGTACAAACCCTTCCCAGGCTTTTTGGAACAGATCAGTTGTATCGGTCATCGTACTTCACCTTTTGTTTGATAAAGTGGGCGGGATTGCTGTCCTGTCTGTTTCCTCGGGACGTTAACCCCTGTTCAGTCTCGCTGCCTGGTTCTCTGGTCGGAGTGCCAAGCTTGCAGGTACAAAATCAACCAGTCTTTTACCGATTGAAGAATATCTGTAAATGCCCTTAACCATAAATTGGTAAGACCAATTGTCCAAAAAGATATTAACATAAGATTGCCAGTGGTCACACCACTAAACGAACTCTCGGCTTAAGTTAATGCTAAATTTGCTACTGAGTTATCAATTTTTGAACAATTAAGATCTGTATCTGCCAGTGATATTCACTATTAAAACGCAAAAATGTAGAGGATTCACATGGCAAATGTATGAGTAATTGCTCTAATCAGTTAATAACCAGCTGTTTACATTAATCTTTGAACAACTCCACAGACAAACAACTGATGGGGTTGAATAGCCTCAATTGCATTGCTCATTCAGTATCAACTCCCCTTGTAACATAAAAAATATGCACTGAATCACGGAACCGCCATGAATTTGTGTTATGACGGCGACAGTTATTTCAGTTGTAGCTAAATAATGGTGTTAGCGGCTAGCGATTTAAGTATGATGTATGGCGCACTTGATGGTTAATTATTGGTCAGCGTTTGTGAGTGGTAAAGCCTGATTGATATAGAGGAAGATGGTGCCAGATATGCTAGTTATGGGGCAAATTTTGAACTGTTAGTCAATATTAAACTGAACTGAGAGGCGGCTAGCATCTTTCGCAGTATTAATTGATTTCCGCTGGTAAAAAGGGGGATAAATACTTCGACGATGATGTAGTTTTGCAATATTTGTTTCTAAATCAAAAGTTTCTAATTTTTGGTAACTTTGCGGTCGAAAATTAATTAATGTTTCGGCAGACCGAAGTATTTATGGCCTGTTCGCTGAGTATGTGCCTGGCTAGGGCTTCGGTTACTGCCCAACAAGGTGGTAAAAAATGAAACTGTTTTCTGAACATTTGCAAACCGTCATCGCCAGTGGTGAAGGAAAAGTTAACAAGCCGTCCCTTTATCGCTTCATTCAGGCGATCTATGCCGGATTTTTTATCGGTCTGGCTTTCGTTTTTTATGTCACCGTGACTACTGGTAGTCCAGACGCACATTGGGGGACAGTCCACCTGATGGGCGGTGTTGTCTTCAGTCTGGGATTGATCCTAGTAGTGCTATTCGGTATGGAGCTTTTTACCAGTACAGTGTTGTCGGCCGTGGCTTGCGCGCAAGGGCGCGTCAGTTGTGCCCGGATGCTGTCTTGCTGGATTGAAGTGTATGTTGGTAATGCAGTTGGTGCGTTGATCTTGGTGGGATTGGTATGTGGCGGTGGCTTGTATATGACAGATGGTGGTATGTGGGGCCTGAATGTAATAGGAATAGCGTTGCACAAAGTACATCACACGTGGAGTCAGGCATTTGTACTGGGGATGATGTGTAACATCATGGTGTGTCTGGCGGTATGGTTTGCTTATATGAGCAAAGATATTGGTACCAAAGCACTATTGATGGTGATGCCTGTCGCCTTGTTTGTGGCAACCGGGTTTGAACATAGTATTGCTAATATGTTCATGCTACCTGTTGGTATTGCGTTTAAATATCTGTTACCGACAGAGCTGCTGTTGAGTCATGGTTACACTGAACAAGCACTTGAGGCGTTAAGCTTCAGCCATATTTTCACTGCCAATCTGATCCCAGTAACGTTGGGAAATATTGTGGGTGGCGCGGGCTTTATTGGCTTGGGCATATGGGCAACTGAAAAAGCCTCTGGGGCACAGGATCCTAAAGTGGTTGAAAATAGCAAATCCGCATCCGAGTTCCATAGCTAAAGCAGCGCTATTAAAAATTGCTTAGATTAAAAATGTATGGTCCGCCTCGTTGTTGCAGAATAAAATTCAATAACGAGGTGGGTCTGCGCTAGTACCGCTAATGTATTCAGCGTCTCTGTTGTAGACGCTGCCTACCACCCCACGATGAATTCCGCGCCGGAATATCCTCAAAGCCCAACGCATTTTTCTGCTGTTTTTTTGTCAGGTTTTACGCCGGTGGCCTTACCGTTTTCGTCATCTTCTCTCTATTCATGCAAACTCGGGTTAAAGCTTCACTGCATCAATGAAGTCGTTCTTGTTGCCTTTGACGTAGGGTTTTATATATTGCGGTGCGATAAGTTTGGCTTGCCTAAATTGATCCCGAGTACTTGAGTAAATATGGTGGTCTACCTCCTGTCTAAGCCTAATCTCGGTATAGTTGCTGAGAAAGGGGGCAGACGACCATATTAAGCCGATGATATGAGGTCATTGGATGTTGATCTTTTCAGTAAGAGCGTCACGTGTTCGCTATTAACAGATCGACATTAGGCCATAGCCGATTTTGGGTCTCAGATAGGTGCTAGAGGCCGGATAATTCCAATCTTTGCGCCATTGCTTCCAGTCCTTTCAGCCCTTCAATATCGGTAGGCTGCAGCAGCAACCTGAACAGCGGCAATTGCTTGAAACGTTGTTCAATTTCTAGCAGATGTTTGTGCTCCTGCTCGCGTCTTTGTGCGAGAAAATGACCATCAGCAGTTTCAGGTAAAATCCGGTTGATCACTAAGCCTGCTAATGGGAGTTTTTCTGCCAGCAGACTGTCCACCGCCCGGCTAGTTTCAAGAATTGGTAGTTTTTCCGGTGTCAGCACAAACAATAACGCGGTGCGCTTGCTGTCTTGCAGAATTTCCCTGGTCCTTTGTAACAAACGTTGCCGCGCCAGCAATGTTTCGGCAATCGCTTTGTTGCGCGGATCCATGCCCGCTGTGGCATGTTCAGCGGGATCGTCAAACGGATTATCAATATCGCGGCCAGCTTTAGGCGTCAGATGATCCAGTACCGCGCCGAGTTTTTCTGAGCGCTCATTGGCTTTCAACAGCCCTTGTGTCCAGGCTGCCATTGCTTCCGGCAGACTCAACAGCCGTAGCGTATGTCCTGTCGGTGCTGTATCAAAAATGACTAAGTCATATTGTTGCTGCCCCAACTCAATAGTGTGGGCAATCCGCTCTAATAACGCGGCTTCCTGGGCCCCCGGTGATTGACGGGTAAGCCGCATCTGCCGTTCAATTTCGCCATACATCTCTGGCCGGGTAAAACGTTTCAGTTGGCTGGTGACTTGCGCTAGATGCTGCTGCACTTCATGATCAGGATCGATTTCGATCGCATCCAAATTAGGTGCCATGCGGGTGATATTATCGCCAATTTGTTTGGCAAACGCATCGGAGAGACTGTGCGCCGGATCGGTAGAAACCAGCAGCACTTTCTTATTACGGTTAGCTGCCAGCAACGCCAAGGCCGAAGACACGGTAGTTTTGCCCACGCCACCTTTACCACCCACCCAAATAACTCGTTTATTGGTTAGAACGTCCATTTAACGGTACCACCGTTCTGCTTAACAACATTTGAACTGGTCAAGTGGCGAATGGGGCATGCCCATTCGCAGATGCCAGTCGTGAAACTTCTCCAGCATGATGGGCTGCAGCTCCAGCGTGTAATAGCTGGCTGGATTTGGCACACCCATCATTTCGGAGAAAATCAGTAGCATGAAAAGATCGTCCTGCTCCCGACGTGCGCGAGCCACTGCCGCGCGAAATGGCGCATTATAGGCTTCTTCAGCTATCAGGCTGACGTCACGAAGCAGTCGACGGATCTTTTCCAGTTTCATCATTCACCTTCGGTAGTGGCAGCGTTACGCTCTTTAATAGTTTTGCTGAGGGTCGCAACACATTCAAGCGTAATAATAATGGCGGCAATCAATACAATCAGGTCCAGGGTAAACAGGAACCAATCGGCTTTGACGTAGAAACCTTTGAGCTGGATAACTAGACCAGAAATGGTCATCACTAGCAGGAACACTAAAGGCGCGAGCGTATAAATCATTGGACGACCTAATTTCACCAGCATCACAGTGATCACCAACAGTGTCAGACCACCAAGCAGTTGGTTAGTCGTACCAAACAATGGCCAAATCAGCAAACCACCAGCACCATCGCCACCAGCACCAAACGCCAATAGCAGACAGGAACCGACCGCCAAGAACGTCGCAATGGAACCTTTGTTCATCCAGTTGATGTTATAAATGGCCCCCCATTCCTGGAAGATGTAACGCTGCAAGCGTAGACCGGTATCCATGGTGGTACCCGCGAACAGCACTACCATAACGGTTAACAGCGTTTGTGCCATGGTTTCATCTAGGCCTAGACCAGATTCAAGGATATTGGCGCCACCGCGAATGAAGGCGCCAACTCCACCTTGGCCGAAAGAGTGGTAGATATTCTGCCAATCGGCGAGGGTGGCAAATCCAGCAGTGGAAGCAATGATGGCGGCTAGCGCCAGCGAACCTTCACCGATTGCGCCGAAGTAACCGACGAAACGCAGGTCGGGCTCTTTATCCAGCTGTTTGGAGGTGGTACCGCTAGCGACCAGTCCATGGAAACCGGAAATAGCACCACAGGCAATGGTGACAAATAGCAGTGGCACAATCGATGGCGTTCCTTCTGGCACATTGGTATTAAATGCGGGGGCGACGATGTCAGGACCTGAGATAATCACGGCGCCATACAGTAGACCTAAACCGATGAACAACTGAATACCGTTGATGTAATCACGCGGTTGCAACAGCATCCATACCGGTAGCAATGATGCGATAGCTGCATAGACAAACAGCAGGATAATCCAGGTTTCGTTATCGGTCAGCGGTCCTACCATTTCGGGTAAGGAGATCGGCATCATTGGTCCAACATAGATCATGGCGTACAAAGCAATTACACCGACAATCGATACCACCAGCAAATTGATAAGCTTGCGATAGATTAACTGGCCTACTACCAAGGCTACGGCAATGGCGCCCCAAACCGGGATGGTGGCACTGGGGAAGTTAATGAGCTGCTTGGCAATCACCACGGCAAATACGGCATTCACCATCAGCAATACCAAGAAAATAACCACCATGAAAATAGAACGTGCGCGGGAACCGATGACATCTCCGGTAACTGCGCCAATGGACTTGGCTTTATTGCGGTTACTGGCCCAGATAGCACCGGCATCATGAACCCCTGCGAAAAAAATGGTACCAAGTGTGACCCATAAAAATGCGGGTACCCACCCCCAGATCACCGCAATGGCAGGACCAATAATCGGTGCAGCCCCGGCGACAGAGGTAAAATGATGCCCCCACAACACGTACTTGTTGGTAGGTACATAATCCACACCATCCTGCATCGCATGGGCTGGCGTGACGAAGTTAGGATCAACCTTAAAGATTTTTTCGCAGATGAACTTGGAATATACGAAGTAGCCTACGGCCATCGCCCCCAACCCCATTAACATCAAAAAGATAGCATTCATGCATCACCTCTGGTGTGTAATTGTAAATGTAACTCATTGATGTTAATGGATACCACTTTTGGCTAATATCCGACCAATGTCTAAGTTGAAACGCCTTGGCAACAATTCAGAAACATTAATCGATAGCAAGGATAGCCATTAGCACTGATGTGCGGGCCAATTGACAGGCGCCGTGTTAGCAGTGGACAGCAACCTCATAGCCAGTGAATTTACGGATATTGATAACACCGGTGTCAAATAACAGATATTGGCCCTTGATGCCCTGCAAAGTGCCGGTAACGGTGGCAGTTTTATCAAAATTTAGAGAGTTCACTTTGGTGGGATACTGAAGCACGGGGTAATGAATGTGCGTGGTTGCCGCTGTCAGCGGCTCAATCATAAACTGCTTGGCGCTATCCAGTTCATGCAATCGGTCGTGGATTTGTGGTAACAGCGATGCGGCTTCCGTCGCGAGATCCAGCGCATCGTTATCGCCTTTTAGCATGGCTTGCCAGTTGGTTTTGTCGGCAATTAATTGGGCCAACGTTATTTCAATCAGCCCTGACAGGTAGCGGGAATTGACACGAAACAGCGGCATTCCTTGAGTTGCTCCTTGATCCAGCCAACGGGTGGGTAACTGCGTATGACGGGTAATCCCGACTTTGATCCCAGAGGTGTTTGCCAGATATACGAAATGTGGCACAAAGCAGTGTTCAAGCCCCCATTGCGGTTCGCGACAGGTTCCTTCGGAAAAATGGCAGGTTTCCGGTTTCATGATACACATGTCGCAACTGGCGAGTTTCTGCATGCACACAAAACAGTGGCCCTGGGCATAACTTTTTTGGGTGGGTTTCCCGCAATGGCAACAGAGAATACGGCCAGTGAACTGTAACGTGAGAGTCTTTCCTAGCAGTGGGTTTAGCGGTAGTTGCTGTTGTCCTACTCGCAACGCATATTGCGCTAGGCCGGTGTCATCCAGACTCACGGCCATTTTATCCAGCGTTCCTAACATCGTGTTTTAGCTTATTAAGTGATTTTAGCAGTGTATCAGGTTAGTTGTACTTGTACTGACCGGAATTTTCGATTGGTAACACGCAGTTAACGGCTGCGTACTTTATCAATCACCACATCATCACCGATGGCATAGAGCGCCTCAGTCAACAGTTCTTCCTGATGCGGGTCACTCAGTCCCAAACTAATGGTGGCACGAAACAGCGCAATTCCGGTATGGCTGGCGCTTTCATATTTACTGCTGAAGCGTTCAATATTGATCCCGAGACTACTGAGCTTATTGGAAATCTCTTTCACCAATCCTGGACGATCATAAGCCACCAGATTGTAGGTGAGTCGTCGCCGTGGTGGGTTGAATTGCGCCGCTAAGGACGATGTCATGGTCAGACCATCAATGCATTCCAGCGAGTCTTGCAATTCGTCCCAATGCTGTTCGTCGATTTCCAGCAACAGAATCGCGGCAAAGATGCCATCGATGTGTCGCAGTTCAGAATCGAGCCAGTTACCTCCGTGATGACTGACGGCATTCGCAATCTGTTCGACCAAGCCTTTGCGGTCAGGAACCTGCAATGTAATGAGATATCGGCGCATATTGGGACGGCTCCTGTATGCTGTTAAAAACAGACGGTGTAACATTACTGTCATTTTTGCGTCATATAATCCGGAAAATGCCACCTGTGCGGAAGCAAACCGGTTTCGCTGGTCGCATTTGCAGATGATTGCGGCCGGGCTGACACTAATAGTGACACGCCTTATAGATTAAATAATAGAGGTTTTCGATGGAAAGTCAGGTCTCTAAGCCTGCTTCAGCATCCCATGATTTTTTGATGGAAAAACGCGGCAATCGCCGGGCGTTGAAAGATCTGTTGGCCAAGATAGGTGTCACTGTAGGTGGCATCATGGTATTCGTGGCGTTGTTGCTGATATTTTTCTATCTATTATATGTCATTAAACCAGTATTTGATGCTGCAAAAGTAACACCTTTGAGCAGTATCCCGGTCGTGGCAGACAGTAAAACACTGATGGTCGGTACCGATGAACAGAATGAAATTATCTATCGGGCCAGCGAGCAAGGCTCCGTGGATTTTTATCGGATTGCCAATACCTCTAAACAGACTATGCAATTGCCAATCCCTGCTGGTGCCAAAGTGGTGAGCAGTGCGGCATCGGTGCCTAATCAGCAGTTATTTGCTTTGGGGCTAGATAATGGTCAGGCGTTGCTTGCCGGGGTTAATTTCAGTGTCAGTTATCCAGATAATAAACGACTGATTACGCCTGGGCTGCGTTATCCGATGGGTGAGCCCTTGATTGCGGTGGCTGAAGACGGTGCGCCGTTACAGCAATTAGTATTCGCTTACAGCAGTAGCAAAGTCAGCTTTGCCTATCGTGGCATTCAGCAGCAGTGGTTTCTTACGCGGCTTGATGGTGAACAAAATATGCTGACGGAAGAAACGGAATGGCAGCATCATCGTAAGCTGCTACCCAATACCCCTGCGTTAGTGGAGCATCAGTTGCTGACACCCGATCAACGGCAGTTGATGCTGCAGTCTGGCAATAAAGTCTTCATCTATGACATTAGTGATATTGACGATGTCAGCTTAATGCAAGTGCTGGACTTGGAAAGGAACAAGGCCAAGGTTAGTAATATCAGTCTGTTAGCGGGTGCTAGTTCCTTACTTGTCAGTTATAACACCGGTGTGGTCGCACAGTATTTTCAGGTGGCAGGTGAGCACGGCCGCTTGTATCAGTTCATTCGTGAATTTAAAGGCCTGGGCAATATAGAGGTGCTGGCCAGTGAATATTACCGTAAGAGTTTTGCCACTGTCAGCGAAGATGGTCGTTTAGAGCTGTTATATACCACCAGTGAACGCGAGTTATTCTCCAAGAAATTTGATTTAACTAAGCCGGTCGCTATGGGATTTAGCCCCCGAGCCAACGCGCTGGTAGTACTGGCGGATGACAAGTTGCAACTGTTAGGTGTGAGCAACGCCCATCCAGAAGTGTCTTGGAGCGCGCTGTGGAATAAGGTTTGGTATGAAGGTTATCCAGAGCCGCAGTATGTCTGGCAATCGACTTCTGGCTCGGATGATTTTGAAGCCAAACTCAGTTTGATGCCACTGGCATTCGGCACCATTAAAGCGGCATTTTATGCCATGATTTTTGCGGTACCTTTGGCGATAGCAGGGGCTATTTACACCGCCTATTTTATGTCAGCAAAGGTCCGCTCATTAGTAAAACCGACCATCGAGATTATGGAAGCGTTGCCTACAGTGATCCTCGGTTTTCTCGCTGGCCTATGGTTGGCGCCTTTGATAGAAGACCATCTGCCGGGTTTGCTGATATTACTGATCTTGCTACCGGTGACCATATTGCTCACTGCATTTATCTGGTCGAAACTCCCGGTGCGGATCAAACTGCTACTGCCTGAAACCTATCAAGAGTTATTGCTGATCCCGGTGATTTGTTTCTTCGGTTGGCTGTCATTTGCCATCAGCCCATCTATCGAATTGTGGCTGTTCCACGGCGACACCCGTCAGTTCATTACCAATACACTGGGAATGAGTTTTGACCAGCGCAATGCCTTGGTTGTCGGTATCGCCATGGGATTTGCGGTCATTCCCACCATCTTTTCAATTGCCGAAGATGCCATTTTTTCGGTGCCACGCCATCTTTCTAACGGCAGTTTGGCCTTAGGTGCTACCCGTTGGCAGACGCTTACCCGAGTGGTGCTGTTGACTGCCAGTCCCGGTATTTTTTCTGCCGTGATGATGGGGCTTGGGCGTGCAGTAGGCGAAACCATGATTGTGCTGATGGCAACGGGCAATACGGCAATTATGGATTGGAGTATTTTCCAGGGCATGCGCACGCTTGCAGCCAATATTGCGGTAGAAATGCCCGAGTCAGCTATCGGCAGTTCGCATTATCGGGTGCTGTTTTTGGCCGCCTTTGTACTGTTTGTTTTCACCTTCTTTTTCAACACGATTGCCGAAGTGGTGCGCCAACGGCTGCGTGAACGATACAGCTCGCTGTAAGGGTATTGAGCAGATGACGCGTTTATATAAGCAAGGGGCTGTGTGATGGGGAAATGGTTTAAATCCGGTGCACCTTGGATTTGGATGACTGGCGGCGCCGTCAGCATTAGCCTGATTGCCGTATTAGGCTTGCTGTTGTTAATCGCTTGGCGCGGACTCAGTTATTTCTGGCCAGCGACTATTTATCAATGGCAGATGCAGGATGAGAACGGTAAACCCTATACGCTGATTGGGGAAATTCACGACCGCGAACAGGTGCCTACTGAGCGTTTAGTCGCCGCGGGGCATCACTTCGCCGCTAATCCCGGTGAGTTTGTGAATCGTTTCCTTGTCAAAACGGGTAATCGCGAATTTGTCAGTCTAGATTTTCGCTGGATCCTGCAAACCGACATTGTTAGCCGCAGCGCGCCAGTTGGCGTGGCAATGATCGAGCGCAGCCAAAACGGTAATTTTTATGGCTATCCCGTCGCGATTGTTGAAGCGGGGCAGCGCTTGCCGGCACAGGGCGACATTGCCGATACGTTGCAGCAGTATATTCAGCGGGCGGTTGGGCTGAATAAACAGGCAGAGCAGTTGCAGAAGCAGGACATCGGCTCAGTCAATTATGATCTGGAGCGGTTACGCCTTAAAGGTCGTAAATATGAACTGGATAATGCATTGACAGCAGAACGTCAGGCAGAACTGGCGCAGCAGCGTCAACAGTTGCAGCAAAAGTATCAGGTGTTGGAAAAACAGCTATTTTCTCTGCGTGAACAGGCCGGACGCGACGCCGTAATTGTTAAAGATATGCGCGGCCAGGAAGTGACTTTACCGCTGGATACGGTACTGGATGTCAGTTATGTCAATGGCATGGGCTTCTGGCAGAAATTGACTACATGGTGCGTTCGCGTCGGTCATTTTGTCAGTGACGATCCCCGCGAAGCCAACACTGAAGGTGGAGTGTTCCCGGCTATTTTCGGTACCGTATTTATGGTGTTGTTAATGGCCATTATCGTGACACCTTTTGGCGTGATTGCTGCAATTTATCTGCATGAATACGCTCGCAAAGGGATTTTGACCAAAATTATCCGGATTGCGGTGATTAATCTTGCTGGCGTTCCTTCAATTGTGTACGGGGTATTCGGGCTGGGCTTTTTTGTCTATATGGTGGGCGGCTCTATCGACAAATTGTTTTATCCAGAAGCGCTGCCATCCCCCACATTTGGTTCGCCGGGCGTGATCTGGTCAGCATTGACCTTAGCTATTCTGACATTACCCGTGGTGATTGTCTCTACTGAGGAAGGGCTGTCACGTATCCCGAGTGCTATTCGTCAGGGCAGTCTGGCGTTAGGCGCGACCAAGGCGGAAACCTTGTGGCGGATAGTGATCCCAATGGCAAGCCCAGCCATTATGACCGGCTTGATTTTGGCCGTAGCACGTGCTGCTGGCGAAGTCGCGCCGCTGATGTTGGTGGGAGTGGTGAAATTGGCGCCCAACCTGCCGGTAGATATGAATTTCCCCTTTGTGCATTTGGAACGTAAGTTTATGCATCTCGGGTTTCATATTTATGATGTGGGCTTTCAGAGCCCCAATGTAGAGGCCGCACGGCCATTGGTGTACGCCACTTCGTTCCTGTTGGTAACTGTGATAGTGGCGCTCAACCTGACGGCTATTAGCGTGCGTAACCATCTGCGTGAAAAATATCGTTCGCTGGAAAACTGATAACCGCCAGTGCAAGAGACAGGACAGAAACAACCTATGATTTCGATTGATGCCTCATTAATGACCGCTGTAGCCAAGGTTGATCTAAAAAATCTGCCGCCGGAACAGACGGCGCTGGAGATCCGTGACCTTAATCTGCACTACGGTGACAAACAGGCGCTGTTTGATGTGTCGATGAAAATTCCCAAGAAGAAAGTGACTGCCTTTATCGGTCCAAGTGGTTGTGGTAAATCCACCTTGTTGCGCTGTATTAACCGCATGAACGACCTAGTGGATAACTGCCGTATCGATGGCGAAATTCTGCTTAATGGCCACAATATTTATGATAAGAAAGTGGATGTTGCCAAACTGCGGCGCAATGTGGGCATGGTATTTCAGCGCCCCAATCCGTTTCCCAAATCGATTTATGAAAACGTGGTCTATGGCTTGAGACTGCAGGGCATTAATAATCGGCGCGAGCTGGATGAAGCCTGTGAGCGCTCACTGCGTGGTGCCGCGATTTGGGATGAGGTCAAAGATCGTTTACACGATAACGCTTTTGGTTTATCAGGCGGTCAGCAGCAACGTCTGGTGATTGCCCGTGCGATTGCCATTGAACCAGAAGTGTTATTGCTGGACGAACCAACATCCGCGTTGGACCCGATCTCGACACTGACAATTGAAGAGTTAATCACCGAACTGAAAACCCGCTTTACCGTGGTGATCGTCACCCACAACATGCAACAGGCGGCGCGAGTGTCGGACCAAACTGCTTTTATGTATATGGGTGAACTGGTGGAATATGGTGATACCAACACCATTTTTACCACGCCACGGCAAAGCAAAACTGAAGATTATATTACCGGTCGTTATGGTTAACGGCTCACACTGAACCAAGGCAGATTTTATGGAAAATAAAAATCTTAATAAGCATATTTCCGGTCAGTTCAGTGCCGAACTGGAAGATATTCGCAATAAAGTGTTGGCGATGGGCGGTTTGGTTGAACGCCAGTTAGAGCAGGCGCTGGATGCACTGGGAGCGCTGGATGCTGAGTTGGCACAACAAGTAATTGATGGCGACCATCGTGTGAATGGCATGGAAGTGGACATTGATGAAGAATGCACACGCATTATTGCCAAGCGCCAACCGGCCGCCAGCGATTTACGTTTGGTTATCGCTATCTCTAAAACCATCGCTGACTTGGAACGTATAGGCGATGCCTGTGTGCGGATTGCCAAAGCCGCTTTGGAAAAACGCAATAATAATCAGCAACCTTTGCTGGTGAGTATCGAAAGTATGGGCCGTCATGCCACTCGTTTATTGCACTCAACGTTGGACTCATTGGCACGCATGGATGCTGAATCTGCCATTGAGTTACATAAAGAAGACGCCAAGCTGGATAAAGAGTACGAGGGTATCATTCGCCAGTTAATGACCTACATGATGGAAGATCCCCGTTCTATTCCCGGTATTCTCGATGTGCTATGGGCTGCAAGGGCTGTTGAGCGAGTAGGGGATCGTTGTAAGAATATTTGCGAATACGTGATTTATTACGTTAAAGGCCGCGATGTCCGTCATGTCTCTTATGAAGAGATGGAAAAGGACTGATAGTGAAATCAGTCTCTAAACGCCAGCCATTGCTGGCGTTTTTTATGGCGGCGGCTTTTTGGACAAATGCCAGCCAATGTTCAGCATGATGCTGCTGAAATGACTGACAGAAGCGTTGTTGGCATAGAGGTCTATAGGGCGGCGGTGTTAAGATAAGCGCCGCAGCGTCATGTCGACGTTGTTGATGTGAGGGAAACATGAAACAAACCCTAATCCGTGGTCTGCTCAATCTGTTGCCGATGGCGCTCAGTCTGTGGCTGTTCTGGTCGTTGTTCGCATCATTGGATGAGCTGGGGAAATTATTGCTGACGCTGGTACATGCGCCCTCGTTATTTCCTGGCGCGGGTTTCCTGTTAGTGGTGGCCTTGGTATTCATTGCGGGATTGCTGTTTTCGGTAAGTCCTGTGGTGTGGTTATGGGGATGGATTGAGCGGCAACTGATGCGTTTCCCTCTGTTTAAATCCGTTTATGGCAGTATCCGCGATATCGCTTCATTGATGAATCGCGATCCCTCCAAGCCGAAGTCACAGCAAACTGTGTTAGTGCGCCAAGCTAATGGCGGTTATGTGGTGGGGTTTATTATGACAGATACGCCACCGCAGCCGCTGATAGATGCTTTACCTGAAGGCGATTGGGTGCCAGTTTTGTTTCAGTTGTCCTATCAGATGGCCGGGGTTACTAGCTTGGTCAAACGGGAAGATCTCATCAAAGTTGACTGGTCATTTGAAGAAGCCATGCGTTTTAACCTTACAGCGGGGATCTCGCAATCACCCGTGGCAGATCATGAACCTCACCACAAACTGGGCGATTAACCGTATAAACGGTTATAAACGTTCCCCCATCTAGGCAAAATTTGTGTATAATCGCTGCGAATTGTTGCCAAAACAGTAGTAATCTCAGTGGTTGATCGGTTCTGTACCCCGATAGCCAAAATTCCCGCCCCATAAGCCGGCGGGAGTGTTGCTCCATTTTCAAAGGTTGTCCTGGCCTTGCCGCGGAGCAGCGTAGTAGCTGAATTTCTTTTGCTGTTGCCCATTGGCAATGTTTTGGTTGCTGCAGTAAATAACAACATATCGGTAAAGGGTTGAACAAGCAGCAACCTGTCATCTGATGGGAGCATTTATGTCTAAAAAATCGAGTATCAATCCACCTGTGTTCTTTTCGTCCGTTATTTGTCTGGTGGCTTTAGTATTGACGGCGGCAATCTGGCCGCAACAATCACAGCTATTGTTCAGTAACGTGCAGACCTGGTTACAGCTAAAGGCTGGTTGGCTCTATGTATTGGCCGTTGCCATATTTTTGCTGTTTGTGGTGTTCATCATGCTGAGTCGTTACGGCGATATTAAGCTGGGACCCGATCATTCAGAGCCTGATTTCAGTTATAAAACCTGGATATCCATGCTGTTCTCTGCTGGCATGGGGATCGGGCTGATGTTCTTTGGCATTGGGGAGCCTGTGATGCACTTCCTCGCGCCTCCTGATGCGGATCCGCAAACGATGGCCGCTGCGAAAGAAGCATTAAAAATTACCTTTTTTCACTGGGGACTTCATGCCTGGGCCATCTATGCCATCGTGGCGCTGAGTTTGGCTTATTTTAGCTATCGCCATAAATTGCCTTTGCTGCCTCGTAGTGCGCTTTATCCACTGATCGGCAACCGGATATATGGGCCAATAGGACACTGTGTTGATACTTTAGCGGTACTTGGCACCGTGTTAGGGGTTGCGACCTCTCTTGGGTTTGGGGTGGCGCAGGTTAACTCTGGTCTACATTTTTTGTTAGGCGATCGTTTTCCAATATCGGCGGCAGTGCAGGTAGGACTTATCTGTGTCATCACGCTGATGGCGACGGCTTCAGTGGTATCCGGGGTTAATAAAGGCATCAAGATCCTTAGCGAACTCAATATGGGGTTAGCATTTTTATTGATGATGTTTGTGCTGTTAGTGGGACCTACGGTGGACCTATTACAGCACTTTGTTCAGAACACTGGTGCATACCTCAGCGATATTGTTAATAAGACTTTCAATTTATATGCTTATCAGCAGAAAAACGATTGGCTTGGAGGATGGACGCTGTTTTATTGGGGCTGGTGGATCTCTTGGTCGCCTTTTGTGGGGACATTCATCGCCAGAGTTTCTCGTGGTCGCACTATCCGCGAATTTTTGGTCGGAGTGATGTTTGTACCAACCGGTTTTACCTTTTTATGGATGACGGTATTTGGTAATTCGGCCATTGACGCCATTATGAATCATGGTGCTCAATATCTCGCCGATGCAGTGTCTTCAGATGTTTCAGTGGCGCTATTTACCTTTTTCCAGCATTTGCCTTGGTCTGGATTTTTGAACATCTTAGGGGTGTGTTTGGTGGTAACCTTTTTTGTCACATCGTCAGACTCTGGCTCTCTGGTGGTGGATAACCTCACCTCAGGTGGTGATGAGAATGCGCCGGTCTGGCAACGGATCTTTTGGGCGTTGCTGGAAGGTGTAGTGGCATCGGTACTATTGCTCGCAGGAGGGCTGAAAGCGTTGCAAACCGCTTCAATCGCCAGTGCGATGCCGTTTCTCGTGGTGATGCTGCTGATGTGTATTGGCTTGTTTAAAGCACTGAAGGACGACAGACTGAAGCTGATGAGCGTGCGCTTACATAACACCAGCGTGCAGTATTCTCAGACCAGTGTCCCTTGGCAGAAGCATCTGGAGGTACTGGTTTCACACCCGAGTTATGCTGAAGCCAGAAGCTATTTGAACGAGGTCGCGGAGCCGGCGCTGGGCAACGTTGAGCGCGAATTCACGCAGCGTGGCATTGATGTCAAGTTACAGCATGAACAGGATCGTGTGCGACTGATGATCGATGATCCAGAGCTGCAAACCTTTGTATACGCCTTGCGAATTCGCAGTTTTATCCTGCCAGGATTGCCTGAAACCGAGGATAGACACTATTATCGCGTCGAAGTATTTCTCGAACATGGTGGTCAGTATTATGATGTCATGGGGTATACGCCTGAGCAGCTACAGGCTGATGTGGTGACCCAGTATGAGAAATACCTGCATTACCTGCATCTTTCCAATGCAGAGTATGTCAGTAATTAAGGTTGCAAACGTCGTAAAATGCAGGAATAGGTGGCATGACAACTCAGAGCAAACTGGATCGAGTTCTGGCTGAAGCCAGAGAGTACCGGGCTAATCGGGAAAAGGGATACCGAGAGCAGGCACTAAAGCTATATCCTTGGGTATGTGGTCGCTGTGCCCGTGAATTTACTCATAAAAATCTGAGTGAACTCACGGTGCATCATCGTGATCACAATCATGATAACAATCCAGCGGATGGCTCTAACTGGGAGCTGTTGTGCTTGTATTGTCATGACAACGAGCATGCCCGTTTTGAGGAGTTGGTGTCATACGGCGATACGTCTGAAACCAAGCAGGCTCCCGCAACCTTTAGTCCATTTGCCGATCTCAAGGCAATGATGGCCAAAAAGGATCAGAAATGACCAAGACGCACCTTATTTCGGGTGCGTTTTTTAGTGCGGTTGGTAAATGTCGGACAGTGGATGTGACCCACGCCATAATAAGCACTTTTTTTGGTATAAAAAACACTCAGGGCTTTTGTAACAAAGTCTGTTTTGCCGATTTACAGCATTGGTTTACATCGGCGCTCGACTTATACTCTTGGCCTTAAACATTACTACAACAATGATGGAAGCAAGCAATATGACTCTTGGCGCAGCTAAGGTAAGCAAGACACACTCGTTTATGACTGTGTCCCTTATTGAACTATGGGAACGCTTTGGTTATTACGGCATGCAGGCGCTGATTGTGTACTTCATGGTACAGCGTCTCGGCTTTGATGACAGCCGTGCAAACTTGGTATGGAGTGCCTGCGCGGCATTGATATACGTTTCTCCCGCCATCGGTGGATGGGTTGGGGATAAAATCCTTGGTACTAAACGTACTATGTTGTTGGGTGCCGGTGTGTTGTCCGTTGGTTATGCACTGATGACGGTACCAACAGAGAATACTTGGTTCTTGTTTGGTGCCCTTGGCGTTATCGTGGTGGGTAATGGTTTGTTTAAACCTAACGCCGGTAACTTAGTCCGCAAAATCTATGAAGGCGACGATTCAAAAATCGATTCTGCTTTCACTATCTATTACATGGCGGTTAACGTCGGCTCTACCTTCTCCATGTTGTTGACCCCATGGATTAAGGATTACGTTAATGCAACCTATGGCAATGAGTTTGGCTGGCATGCGGCGTTTGCTGTTTGCTGCGTGGGCTTACTGGTTGGGTTAGGTAACTACGCTATTATGCGTAAGACCGTTAGTGAATATGGTTCAGAGCCAGATTCTCGCCCGGTGGACAAATCCAAGCTGGCTATTGTGCTGGCAGTTGCTGCAGCCTCTGTAGTGTTGTCTGCGGTAATTCTAGAATATCAGACAGTTGCGCGTATCTTTGTTTATGCTGCTGGTATTGCTGTGCTCGCGATCTTTGCTCATCTGATCCGCAGTAGTGAAGTTAGTGAACGTGCCGGATTGATTGCGGCCTTGGTACTGACTGTGCAAACGGTATTCTTCTTCGTGTTCTACCAACAAATGTCTACATCACTGGCATTGTTTGCGTTGCGTAACGTCGACTGGGAATTTAATGTGCTGGGCATGCACCTTTGGACTTGGTCTCCCGCACAGTTCCAGGCGCTGAACCCTATCTGGATTATGGTGCTGAGCCCTGTGTTGGCATGGACCTATTCTTGGGCAGGACGCAATAACAAGGATTTTTCGATCGCCGGTAAGTTCGCCCTTGGTTTTGCGGTAGTGGCCGTTGGCTTCTTTATCTATGGCTTTGCCGGGCAGTTTGCTGTTGAAGGTAAAACTTCATCTTGGATCATGATTTGGGGCTATGGTTCCTATTCTTTGGGTGAGCTATTGGTGAGTGGGCTCGGTTTGGCAATGATCGCCCGCTATGTACCAGCTCGCATGGGCGGCTTTATGATGGGGGCTTACTTTGTGGCCTCCGGCATTTCTCAATATCTTGGCGGGGTAGTGGCAAACTTTGCCAGTGTGCCAGAAGATATTAAGGATCCGTTACAGACCTTGCCGATTTACACCAGCTTGTTCAATAAACTGGGGATTGCTGCTGTCGTTTGTACTTTGATCGCGCTTGCCGTATTGCCGCTAATGCGCCGTCTGACAGAAACTCACCATTCTCACAATGGTAATGGTCATGACGATAGCGCTGCTGCAGCATTATCAGATGTGAAAACCGAGCAATAAAATAGCACTGTCATTTTAGTCAAAAACCGGAGGCAATATGCTTCCGGTTTTTTTATGTAAGCATCAACATCCACTAGCTGCGTAGTTTTGGTTGGGTTTACCAAGGTTTAAAGAACGACAAGAATTGTCTGCTGATATAAGTTGGCCATGCAGCCTTCGACGTAAATCAGTTCTGCAGTCACATATCCAAACGAGGCATAGGCAGATTGCTTAAATAAAGCCGTTTGACGCTTAGTGTAAGTATATGCGTCGGAGTGAGAAGGTCGATATGCAGGTTTAGCATTAAAACGCTGTGTTGTTCCTACACTGGGGCAATGATGAATAGCCTAGAACTGCTTTTGATGCGCGGCATCAGGGAAAGAAAAACGGTGGCAGGAGCCACCGTTTTGTCAATTAGCAATCGTAGATTAGAGTTTGAAGCTCACGGTAGTGTAGTAGTAACGCCCAACGTTATCGTACATGGCAGAACCTGTGCCGGTGCCGATTGTGCCGAATGGCAAATCACGGTCAAACACGTTGTCGATACCAAATTTCAGTCCTAGACCGTTATCGAACTGGTAGCCAACAGACATATCACTGATGAAATAGGAGCCGTAATCCATCAGACTATTGGGGTTGGCATTGCGTTCCAGATCCTGAGGTGTATACAGGTCTACGCTGTCAATATAGCGGGTGCGCCATTTTGCTTGCCAGTTGTCCAAGGTATATCTCAGGTCAACGTTAGCCTGCCATTCAGGGGTCCCAGAAGTTCCAGCGTAATCCTGATAATTAGTCGGGTCATCTTGGAAGTCATAGCTGCGATTGCGAATGAGCTTAGTGGCGATCAGGCTAGAAGACAAAGTGCCCTTACCTAGATCCATGTCGTATCCAAGGTCAAAGTCTACCCCGGAGGCCTCCAATTTTGCCAAGTTCAAAGAATGGCTCTGGATCAGAGTGATTTCATGAGTATTTGGATCTCGAGTGATCAACGCACAATACTGGTTGTTGATACCATTTTCTGAGTCAAGACATTTGTTAATAATGTCTTGAGCACCGATATTGCTAATGGCGTCATCAATCTTGATATTCCAGTAGTCAACCGATAAAGACAAACCAGATATTGCCGTAGGTTGGAAGACCGCACCCAACGTATAACTGGTGGACTTCTCAGGATCCAATTCATGATTACCACTTAGCTCACCTTTGATGGACGCTGCGTCGTAATTTGAGTTGAAGTCACCAGGAATACCCAATGCAGCACAGTTTTTACGACGTGTACTGGAGTTGGCCAAGTTATTCAGATTGTCGAGTTTACAAGAATCATCAACTCCGAAATAGGTCTCGCTGGAGGCACCATAGAGTTCGCTGATATTCGGCGCACGAATAGCTTTGGAATAAGTACCGCGCATACGCAACTCATCAGAGATTTCCCAGTTTAAACCGGTCTTCCAAGTAGTTGCTGAGCCTATAGAGCTATAGTCAGCATAGCGTGCGGCTAGATCCAGATCCAGTTGACGAATTAATGGCAGGTCCGCCAGTAATGGGATAGAAAGTTCTGCGTAAACCTCTTTTACATTAAATGAACCATGATCTTCACCTAAAGAGTTAAAGAATGTCTCTTTTGGATAATCTGGTTCGTGAATGGCACTTTCTTCCTTGCGATATTCAACACCAGTAGAAAATCCGACATAACCAGCTGGCAGCTCATATAAGCCAGAATTAGTGATGTTACCACCAACAACTGTCTGTTTGATGACGGAAGTTCCTGTCAGGTTAACATTGATATAATCAATAGCAGCTTGGCTAGGGGCACCTTCACCGAAAATGTTAATAGGTACACAACCATCAGCTTGAGCAGCTTCACTGCGACAAACGATGTTTCCATTTTCGTCCTTCACAGCATCCAGTGCATTAATATAGTTGTCGTATATCAGGTTGTTTTCGTTCTCACGTTTCAGGTCGGTCTGACCGTAAACGGCGTAAACATCGTAATTCCATTCGGAGGCAATTGTGCCTTCCATGCCCAATACATACCGCTGTGTCTCACGGGTATCGTTTTCAACACGTAAACCTGTATCTGTCATGAAGCGGTTAATGGTCAGCGATGTTTTCCCTGCATCTTGCATCATTTTGCGTAGCGCAGGATCCATAAACGCATTATCTATCGAGACTGTGTTAACGGGATCAAAGAAGAAGAATGCGGGCTGGAAGTTATTGGTTGCATCGCTACGTACATATTTCGTCTCAAAGTATACTGAATCGCTCTCAGTGATATCGTAGTTGCCTTTGAAGTTGAAGTTATAGCGTTTGAATTCTGGTTGTAGTTCGTTGAATTGATTCAAGTTAATGGAATCACAATCAGTACAGTAGTAGTTGTAAACATTACTACCTAGATTCACATCGCTGATGCTGCCATCGGAATTGAATTTTTTCCAACCATTCAGATTAAAGCGCCCATCGTTAGCGATGGCGTAGTAACCAGAATTTGCAGTATAGATTTTGTCTGGGTTGTTAGGATTGTTATCATCAATTCGCCCCGGAGTATTGTTAGCCATTGAGGCATAAGCAATGCTGGTTTGATTGCGATCCATTGCTGAAAGATTATTCTGGCCTGAATATTCAGCTGAGAATGCAATATTACCACGGCCATTATCTATATCTGTACCGTATGAGAAGGATGCACGTTTTTTACTAAAATCGCTATCGTCAGCTGTGCCAATGGAGGCATTAAAATCAAGACCGGTGATATTTTTCTTTAGGATGAAGTTCACCACCCCAGTCACAGCATCTGCGCCATATATTGCTGAGGCGCCCCCAGTAATAATCTCAACTTTATCGACCCATGCGCTGGGGATAGTGTTAACATCGACAGCCGCGGTGCCTGCCTCGCTAGATACATGACGTTTACCGTTTACCAGCACCAATGTTCTGGATGTTCCAAGATTACGAAGATCCAGAATGTTTAAACCCGCAGTACCAATAGAACTACCGCCCGAGTTTGCTAGTGAATAAGTACTTCCGAGAGCAGGTAGTTGGTTCAGCGCTTCACCTATGTTGGTGACACCAGTACCTAGTAGTTCTTCGCCAGTGACTACAGTTACCGGTGTCGGTGCATATGCACTTTCTCTGACGATGTGAGATCCTGTCACTTCAATATGTTCATACTTTTGTGAATCTGCATCTTTCTTATCGTTCTCGGCGGCTTGAACTGAGATGGATATTGCAGCGCTGCCCAACAGCGATATAGCAATCCATTCTGCCAATTTAGTTTTGGTTGGCATAGGTCTCCCTTTTTTATGTTGTTATCTATTTGTTAATATAAATTAAATTTACAGTTAGTGAGTTAACTATACATTTATTGACAATAAGAAAGGAAATATATCATTCATCGTTAAAATCACAACGTTGCTATTACAAATGTTAGCTATATCTTAGGTGGCGGCTATCCGATATGTTGACAAAATATATATTTCGAGTTAACGCCTGTTATTTTGATAATCCATTCAATTTTTTTGCATATTCATTTTTAAATGTAAATTTATAGCAATTAAAAGATCATGTAATTGTTAAATTAAATATTGATATTTGTTAATAATTGTATGATTAATAATGGTTATAATAGAACTATTTGTATGGAATGAGATCTACAGCTTGTTTTCATCATTGTGTCTAATTGTGTTAAATGTCTTTTATTATTGTTGGGTAGTTAATTTATTTATTTAAAATTAATATGTTATGTAATGGCTATTGTTTTTTTTGATAAACAAATGCGTCATTAACTATGGATGGTTAATAATGCAAATTTTTTATGATGAAAAAATATTTGAGCTATCAGTCTGGGATTTTTAACTGTTCACCGATTTTTTGTCGTGGCAGTTGCAATCTTATCGCTACGTTAACGACATATGCTGACGACAGGGCGGGATTAAGCTTTGTTAAATGTGTTAACCAAAGAAAAGTTCAGATCTAAAGTCCCCATTCCACGCCGCTTTGCGCATCTTACTCGGCTTACTCACCTTTAATGGGTGTTGCTGCAACAAG